>JAFAFN010000552.1 GCA_023423475.1 Actinomycetes bacterium
GCTGACGACGTGGGTGAAGGCGACGCTGGTCAACGACCTGCGTGCCAGGAACGAGCAGGTGCTGAACGCGGTGATCGACCTGCTCAACCGGGGCACCGTTCCGGTCGAGCTCTTCGGTGACAACACCGCGATGCTCGACGAGCTCGTCGACGGCTCGGCCGACATGAGTCAGGCGATCTCCTCGACCTACTTCTACATGGACGGCGCAGGGCTCACGAACCTCAGGGTCCAAGGCGTGGACGAGCAGGGTCGCCTGGTGCTCTTCCGCCCACAGGGGGCGGCGCCCCAGCCGGTGGGTGAGACGATCGAGGTCACCAGGGACATCCCGACCTACGGCGGTGACGTGATCACCCTGCACGCCGAGACGTCGATCGACGAGATCAACCGGTCGATCGGCACGCTGACCGGCGCGCTCTGGCTCGGCCTGCCGATCCTGACGATCGGCGCCGGCATCATGACCTGGCTGATCACGGGTCGGGCGCTCGCGCCGGTGGGCATCATGACCCGCCGCGTGCGCGAGCTGTCGGCCACCACGCTCGACGCACGGGTCCCGGTGCCGCCGACCGACGACGAGATCGCCGAGCTCGCGGCGACGATGAACGAGATGCTCGACCGCCTCCAGACCGCCTCGGTCACCCAGCGGCAGTTCGTCTCGGACGCCAGCCACGAGCTCCGCTCACCGGTGGCCTCGATACGGGCCCAGCTCGAGACGGCGCTGCGGTATCCCGACGACGTCGACTGGCCATCGGTCGCCCGGATCGTGCTCGCCGAGGACGCCCGACTCGAGCACCTCGTCGGCAACCTGCTCGCCATGGCCCGGCTCGAGGAGGGACGGCTCGGACCTCGCAGCGAGGTCGACGTCGACGACCTCGTGATGGCGCAGACGCAGCGCATGACGGGTGTGCACGTCGACCTGTCGGGTGTCTCCGCCGGTCGGGTGTGGGGCAATCCCGACGAGCTGACGAGCGTGGTGCGCAACCTGCTCGACAACGCTGCTCGCTACGCCGCGTCGACCGTGGCGGTCTCGGTGCAGGACAAGGGCCCCTGGGTCGTGATCGCGGTGTCCGACGACGGACCTGGCATCCCCCTCGACGATCGGACCAGGGTCTTCGAACGGTTCGCCCGGCTGCAGGAGGGTCGCTCGCGCGACCAGGGCGGCACCGGGCTCGGACTCGCACTCTCGCAGCGCGTGGCCCAGGCGCACGGCGGGCAGATCCACGTCGAGGAGGCGCCAGGCGGCGGCGCCCGCTTCGTGGTGTCGCTGCCGTCCGCCGGCTGGGTCGGTCACGAGGACGAGCCGGAGGACGCCGAGGACCTCCCCGACGTCACCGCGGGTGCACCGAGCGACAGCTGAGTGGGTCAGCCCGCTTGCAGCTCGGCGGTGCGCTGACCTTCGTGGTCGCTGAGGAACTGCTCGAAGGCGGGTCGGGGCAGCGGCGGCGCGAAGTAGTAGCCCTGGACCAGGTCGCAACCGGCATCGATCAGGAACTGTCGCTGCTCCTCGGTCTCGACGCCCTCGCCGACCGCGACGATCCCGAGGCCGTGGGCGAGCGACAGGATCGCCCGGGTGATCGTCTCGGAACGACCGTCGCGCAGGTCGCCCACGAAGCAGCGGTCGACCTTGAGGGTGTGCAGCGGCAGCGAGTGCAGGTACGACAACGACGAGTAGCCCGTGCCGAAGTCGTCGAGCGCGACCAGGAAGCCGAGCTCGTCGAGCGAGGAGAGCCGGGCCGCGGTCGTCTCGAGGTCGTTCATCAACAGGGTCTCGGTGATCTCGAGCTCGAGCTGCGACGGCGGCACACCGGCATCCGCGAGGATGGCGTTGAGGCGCTCGACGAACCCCCGCTGCACGAACTCGGTGGCCGAGATGTTCACCGCGATGCGGGCGTCGCTCGGCAGGAGCGACGCCTGGTTCCAGGTGGCGAGGTCCTCGGCGACCGTCGTCATGACCAGGTCGCTCACCGCCGAGATCGCACCCGTCGCCTCGGCGGTGGGGATGAACACCGACGGCGGGATCGGTCCGAGGGTCGGGTGGTGCCACCGCACGAGCGCCTCTGCTGCGGCGACCTCGCCGGTACGCAGATCGATGATCGGCTGGTAGTGCACCTCGAGGTCGCGCTGGGCGGCGGCGCGGCGCAGGTCGTGGTCGAGTGCCAGACCCGTCCGGGTCCGCTCGTCGAGGGAGCGCTCGTAGAAGCGGACCTGCTGGCGGCCGTCGGTCCGTCCCGCGACGAGTGCCCGGTCGGCCGCACGGAGCAGGGTCCGTGCATCGTCGCCGTCGCCGGGCCACCGAGCCACCCCGACCGAGGCGGTGGTGCGCAGGTCCATGCCGTCGATGCTCAACGGCCGTTCGGCGCGTCGCTGCACCTCTTCGGCGAGTCGACGGAGCCGACCGTCGAACTCGAGGCTCGGACCGCTGCCCGTGACCACGATCAGGAACTCGTCGACACCGACGCGGCCGATCTCGACGTGGCGGTCCACCAGGTCGACGAGCCGCCCGCCGATGGTCGAGAGGACCTCGTCGCCGAGCATCGTGCCGAAGGTGTCGTTGATGTTCCGGAAGCCGACGAGGTCGATGTGCAGCAGACCGACCCGGTCGCCCTGCTCGCTGTGCTCGAGCGCCGACTCCAGTGCCGTGGTGATGTGCGAGCGTGATCCGAGCCCGGTGAGCGCGTCGGTCCGCTCGAGCTCGAGGATGCGCAGCTCTGCCCGGCGGGTCGCGGTCAGGTCGGCCATCGTGACCACCGCGCCGTCGATGCCGCCCGAGGCGTCGCGCAACGGCTCGCAGTTCACCCGCAGCCACACCGGCTCGCCGAGCGCCCTGCTGCGACCGTTGCCCAGCACCTGGCACGACGTGGTCATCGCGGGGCCGCCCGAGCGCAGTGCCAGCACCGGCGCGGTCGACTCGGTGGGGATGACCTCGCCCTGATCGTCACGGCAGGTCCACGGAGGATCGAACACGCTGCGATCGACGAGTTGGTCGAGGGGCATGTCGACGAGCTGCGAGAACGTCGCGTTCGCGGTCTCGATGCGGCCCGAGCGATCGACCACCGCGACGCCCTCGCCGAGCGCGTCGATCGTGCTGTCGAGCAGCTCGCGCTGCACCCGGAGGCTCTCGACGAGTCGGACCCGGTCGTCGATGTCGCGGGTGCGTGCCACCACCACGTCGCCCTGACGCGACATGACGAGCTCTGCCGGCACGATGCTGCCGTCGTGACGCCGCAGCGAGACGGTCAGGCGGTGCTCGCCGACGGTCGGGACCTGGTCCACGAGCAGCTGCCACGCGGCGGGCGGCAGCGTCGGGACCAGCACGTCGCCGAAGGCCGATCCTGTCGTCGACCCGCGCTGCAGTCCGAGCCGCCCACAGGCGGCGTCGTTCGCGTCGAGGATCCTGCCGTCATCGACCGAGAGCACCCACACGCCGTCGTCGAGTCGGGCCACGACGGCCGCTGCGAGCTCGCTCGACGACAACACCAGGCGCTCCTCCCTCTGGGCCGGTGCCACCTGGCGGTGACCCACGTCCTGCGACGGAACGAGCCTAGATTCGCGCCGCGCGGACCCGGTGGATGGCGGAGGGC
>JAFAFN010000569.1 GCA_023423475.1 Actinomycetes bacterium
GGCCCTCGAGCTGCTGGATCTGCTTCATCGAGGCCGATGGCCCTGCCGCCTGCCCGAAGGCCATGTGGTTCGCTCCTGCGTGTTCGCTGCTGGTCGGTCGCTGTTGGGTGGCCGGGTGCTGGCACCCGGCCCACCACACGCTAGGGGCGGGGTCAGACAGCGACGGGCACCGCCGCTCCCACTGCCGGCACGGGGACCGGCGGCGGCGAGCCGACGTAGGTCGCCGAGGGTCGGATGATCCGCCCCGACCGCGCCTGCTCGAGGCCCGCGGCTTCGATTCGTTCAAGGAAGCCCGGCACCCGTTCGGGCTCACGCAGCGCCAGGCGTCGGGCAAGTTCACCATCGACGAGGCGACCGCGCTGATCGATCGGCTGAGCGACGAGGACGACGACGGATCGGCGCCGCCCACGGTTGGCCGACCTGCAGCCGCCCCCATCCCCGCGCGGGTGGACGACAGCGGCCGGGTGGCAGAGCGAGCCATGCGACGTCAGGAGGACGCCGCGGTCGACCTGTTGTCCGAGGTCATGGCCACCGAGCTCACCAACCGCGGCTGGTGCTGCATCCCACCGCCCGAGGACTGAGCGCTCCGACCGGCCGCCCGGTCCGGTGCTGCGGTGCTCAGGGGCGGGCGAAGTTCCGGTCCGGGACGGCCGGCGGCATCACGAAGCCCTCGCCCGGGCGCCAGTTGCTCTCCTTGAGGTCCTCGAGCACGTGGGTCATGTTCAGCAGGTCCTCCTCGTAGGAGAACTTGCCGTCACCCGCGTAGACCAACGTCGAGATGCCCGACTGCTCGTAGCGGCTGCCGTCCGGCCGAGCGCCCGGCAGCTGCTGGGTCCACTTGATGACCACGGTGTCGCCGTCGATCGCGGTGAACTCGATCGGGAAGTCCCAGTCCTCGAGCCCGCGCATGCTCTCGTCGAAGAACTCCCGCAGGTTGTCGATGCCCTGGACCCGGCCCCACGCCGGGTCGATGTAGACCGCGTCGTCGGTGAACATCGATGCCAGGTCGGTCCAGGTGGCGTCACCGGCCTCGATGCGTTCGCGCAGCGCCACGTAGGCATCGACGGTGGCACGGACCTCATCCAGGGAGAATTCGCTCATCGGGGGAGCCTCGCGGCTCAGCCGCCTGAGAACCACCGGGAATACTTGAGAGCTTGAGCGTGCTGCCTTCGTGACGTGTCCGGGAGCGAGTTCCGGACCCACCCGCTGGAGTGCACATGACCGACGCCGATGGCACCAACCCCTCGAACGATGCAGGCCTTCCCGATCGCCCCGACGCCTCCGGGCGCACCGATGGGGACGGCTCGACCCTCCTCGACGACGACACCGTCCTGACCGGGAACACCTTGCCCCTGTTGGCACTCACCTCCGGCGTCGTCCTGCCGGGCATGGTGATCACGATGGCGCTCGAGACCGACGAGGCCCGTGCCGCGGTCGAGGCGGCGACCGCCGCGGACGGCCACCTGTTGCTCGTGCCGCGCGTCGACGGCCGCTACGCCGGAGTCGGCACGATCACGACGATCGAGGACTCGGGCAAGCTGCCCAACGGTGTCCGCGGCGTCGTCGTGCGAGGCGTGCAGCGTGCACGCATCGGCGCCGGGGTGCCGGGCACCGGGTCGGCGTTGTGGGTCCGCATCGAACCGGTCGAGGAGCACGCGGACGGCGACGCCGTCGACGAGCTCGCACGCGAGTACCGCGCGGTGATGGAGAACATCCTCACCGAGCGCGGCGCTGCGGGGCTCATCACCGTGCTCGACAACATGACCGAACCCGGCGCGCTCGCGGACTCCGCCGGCTACTCGCCCGACCTCGACTTCGAGCAGAAGACCCTCGTGCTCGAGACCGTCGACGTCGAGGCACGTCTGCGACTCGTGCTCGACTGGGCGCGGGAGACACTCGGCGACCTGACGCTGCGCCAGCGCATCCGCACCGACGTCGAGGAGGGCATGGAGAAGACCCAGCGCGAGTTCCTGCTGCGGCGTCAGATGGACGCGATCCGCAAGGAGCTCGGCGAGCTCGGCGACGGCGACGACCAGGGCGACGATCTGCGTGCCCGGGTCGACGCAGCGGACCTGCCCGACGACGTCCGCACGGCGGTCGAGCGCGAGCTCGACAAGCTCGAGCGGACCAACGAGCAGAGCCCCGAGCGCGGCTGGATCCGCACCTGGCTCGACACCGTGCTCGAGCTGCCGTGGGGTGTCCGCTCCGAGGACTCCCTCGACGTCGCTGCGGCCTCACGCATCCTCGACGAGGACCACGACGGACTCGACGACGTGAAGGAGCGCATCCTGGAGCACCTCTCGGTGCGCAAGCTGCGCGCCGAGCGGGGCCTGGCCTCGGTCGACGGACGAGGCGCCGGCGCGATGCTGGTGCTGGTCGGTCCGCCGGGCGTCGGCAAGACGTCGCTCGGTGAGTCCGTCGCACGGGCGCTCGACCGCAAGTTCGTGCGGGTCGCGCTCGGCGGTGTCCGCGACGAGGCCGAGATCCGCGGTCACCGTCGGACCTACGTCGGGGCACAGCCCGGTCGCATGGTCCGAGCGCTGCGAGAGGCCGGCACGATGAACCCCGTCGTGCTGCTCGACGAGGTCGACAAGCTCGGTTCGGACTTCCGCGGCGATCCGTCAGCGGCGCTGCTCGAGGTGCTCGACCCCGCGCAGAACCACACCTTCAAGGACCACTACCTCGAGGTCGACCTGGACCTGTCCGACGTGATGTTCCTCGCCACCGCGAACGTGCTCGACACGATCCCGCTGCCGCTGCTCGATCGCATGGAGATCATCACCCTGGACGGCTACGTCGAGGACGAGAAGGTCGCGATCGCCCGGAACCACCTGCTCGGTCGCCAGATCGAGCGGGCCGGACTCCGACCCGACGAGGTCGAGGTCACCGACGAGGCCCTGCGCACCGTGGTCGCCGACCACACCAGGGAGGCCGGCGTCCGCTCGCTCGAGCGGACCCTCGGCAAGGTCATGCGCAAGGTGGCCACGGCGATCGCATCCGGCGAGGCCGAGGCACCCGTGCGCATCGACGCCGACGACGTCGTGACCTGGCTCGGTCGTGCCCGCTTCTTCTTCGAAGCGGCGGACCGTACCAGCGTGCCCGGGGTGTCCACCGGACTCGCGGTGACCGGCGTGGGCGGCGACGTGCTCTTCATCGAGGCAACCTCGATGGAGGGTCCCGAGGGACTGACCCTGACCGGTCAGCTGGGCGACGTCATGAAGGAGTCCGCCGAGATCGCCCTGTCGTACGTGCGCTCGCACGCGACCGAGCTCGGCATCGATCCCGGTGCGTTCGAGGGCCGGCGGTTCCACCTGCACGTGCCTGCCGGCGGTGTGCCCAAGGACGGCCCCTCGGCCGGTGTCACCATGACCACCGCGTTGGTGAGCCTGTTGCGTGACCGACCGGTTCGCCCGGTCGTGGGCATGACCGGCGAGGTCACCCTCCAGGGCAAGGTGCTGCCGATCGGCGGCGTCCGCCAGAAGGTGCTCGCCGCCCACCGCTCGGGGCTTACCGAGGTGGTGCTGCCCAAGCGGAACGAGGTCGACCTCGACGACGTGCCCGAGCACGTCCGGGAGCAGATGACCTTCCACCTGGCCGACCACGTGAGCGAGGTGCTCGCGATCGCGCTGGGATCCCCGAGCAGCGAGGACGCCGTCCCTCCCGGCGACCCGCTGCTCGCCGGCGCCGCCTGACGGGCTCGTCGGGTCCACGGCGTCGTGGCTCCCTCCCCAGGAGGGGCCGCGACGCCGTGT
>JAFAFN010000075.1 GCA_023423475.1 Actinomycetes bacterium
GAGGCCACCGTGTCCAAGGTCGCCGACGAGCAGCTCTTCTACCTGATGAGCCGCGGCCTCTCCGAGGAGCAGGCGATGTCGATGGTCGTGAACGGCTTCATCGAGCCCGTCACCCGCACGCTCCCCATGGAGTACGCGGTCGAGTGGTCCCGCCTCATCGAGCTGCAAATGGAAGGCAGCGTGGGCTGAGCCTGCGAAGCCCACTCGATGAGGGGTGGGTGGCCGGGGGAGAGGCGGGGGAGGGCTCGGTCGGCTGACCATCTGTGTCGTCAGACTGCTGCTCGAGCGGCAGTCTCACGACACATTTCGGGCGAGCTCAGGCCGCGAGGCCGTTCACCGGCTCAGGCCGCCAGGCCGTCCAGTTGCTCAGGCCGCGAGGCCGGGCCGCACGTCGATGATGCGGAACCCGCCCACGCCGTCACCCATCGCCTGCTCGAACGCGAGGTCGGCAGAGGTGACGAGCAACTCGGGTGACGCCGTGCCGTCCGCGACGACGATCCCGATGGTCATGGTGAGCGAGACCTCAAGATCGTCGACCACGACGGGCTCGAGCGCGCTGGACAGCAGCCGGTAGGCGACGCCCGCAGCATCCTGTTCGTCGCCGAGATCCTCGGCGATCACCATGAAGGTGTCGCCGTCGGTGCGGCTGACCGAGTCGCTCGGCCGGAGCCGGTGCGTCAGGCGGGCGGCATAGGTGTCGAGCAACGCTGCCTCGACCGCAGGTCCGTGTTCGCTCAGCACGTCGCTCAGACCGAACAGGTCGCAGCGCAGCAGCGACAGCGGGTAGCCGGTGCGTCCCGAACGACGCAGGGCCGAGGCGAGCAGTGCATCGAAGCCCAGCTGGTTGGGGAGCCCGGTCGCACCGTCCTCGGTCGCGACCCGCGTGAGCTCGACGACGTCGCGGCGACGACGTCGCTCGGCGCGTCGTTCGAGCGTGATGTCCGACGCGACCGCCAGTACGGCTTCTCCGTCCCCCGAGGTGACACGTCCGAAGGTGACGACCACGGTGCGCACCGAGCCGGCGCCGGCATCGAGTCGCAGCTCGCAGCGTTCGACCTCGGCGACACCCTCGAGCAGCCGCACCAGCGAGGCCATGACCTCGGCCTGGTCGCCCTCGGGGCACAGGCCGACCAGGTGGAGACCGACCAGCTCCTCGGAGCGGCGACCCCACAGGGCGGCGAAGCTGGAGCTCGTCGAGACGACGTGGCCCTCGGTGTCGAGCGAAGCCATCGCCACACCGGCAGCATCGAGCACGCGCCGGACCTGTGGATCCACCGGGACGCGTTCGGCCTCGGGTGCGCTCTTCCTGAGCGGACGGGGGTGCTGCGACATGCCCTCTACCTCGGCAGAAAGGGCGCCCGCGTTGAGAACTCCGGCGCTCCTGGCAGAATTACCCAATGCCGATGCGCGAGGAGTGCAAGTTCTTCGAGAGCCGCACGTACCCCAACGGTGAGGCGGTCAGGAAGTGCGATCTGGACCTGGCGCCCGAGGCACCGTGGCGGTGCCCGGATCCATGTCGGGCCTACCAGCCGCGGATGGCCGACGTGAACTGGTCCTACGGCACGCTCGTGACACCGCCGACCCCTCCGGAGCCAGCGAGCCTCGGCTCCGACGACTCGATCGCGGCGCTGCTCGACTCCGCCGAGGACATCGTCAACGCCGTGGTCGACCAGACCAAGGCCGAGGTCGACCGCGAGCAACGGCGCGACGAACGCTCCGCGAAGCGGCCGTGGTCGTCGTGGTTCAAGCGCAAGCGATGACGAGGCCGCAACGTTGAGCGACGTGATCGCGCGACTGCGCAACGGTGACCCGGTCGGTGCATGGGTGCTGAAGGCGAAGCCGTCCATCTGGGACATCGGGACCGCGCTGGCCGAGGGCGTGCAGCTGGACTGGTGGCGTCTCGCACCGTCCTACCGGGCCGACCTGGTCGAGGAGGGGCACCCGTGCGCCATGTGGGTGACCCGTGGCGATCCCGCGGTGGCGGCCGGGTTCTGGGCGGTCGGCAGCATCACCGGCGCGCCCGTCGACGACGTTGGTGACCCGGACGACGACCTGTGGCGGGACCGTCACGCCCAGCAGCAGATGCGCCCCCGTGTGCCCGTCGAGTTGCACGTGCTCGAGTCGCCGGTCACCGTCGAGGCGGTGCGAGCCGACCCCAGGTTGCATGCCGCCGAGATCGTCCGGGTGCCTCGCATCGGCAACCCGGCGGTCCTCTCGCCCGACGAGTGGCACGCGTTGCTCGACCTCACCGCCGGCTGAGTCCCGAGCGTGACCGGTGACCCCGGGGCGGCCTGGTAATTCTCCTACCGCCATAGGGTAAATTGGTCGGGCATCGCGGCTCCCCAGGGAGCCCCCGTCCACGCCGACCCTCGTGGACCCCGCCAGCTCGAGGAGCGACGTGGCATCAGAGATCTTCACCCCCGACCTCGCTCGGTCCCTCGGCGGACCCGAGTGGCTCCGAGCGCGACGTGAGGCCGCCGCGGCCGCCGCGGCGGCGCTCGACGCGCCGACCGCCGAGCTCGAGGAGTGGCGCTACAGCCGCATCGGCGACCTGCGGATCGACCGCTACGCACCGGTCGATGTCGACGCACCCGTCGCCGTGGGTTCCGTCCCCGTGCCGGCTGCCGCGTTGGTCGCCTCGTTGGGCGAGCTCGCCGGCGTCGTGGTGCTCCACAACGGTCGCATCGTCGACGTCGAGCTCAGCGCTGCGGCCGGCGAGGCCGGTGTGCACTTCGGCGCAGCCGACGCCGGCACCGACGGCGTGCTGGGCGCCAGCGCCACCGAGCCCAACGACCGCTACGCCGCCTACAACGACGCCTTCTCGATCGACCCGGTGCTGCTGCGAGTGCCCCGGGGTCGGTCGATCGAGCGGCCGTTTGCCGTGGTCTCGTACATCGACGCGGATGCCTCGGTGGTCTTCCCCCGACTCTCGATCCAGGCCGGTGAGGACAGCGACTTCGGCGTGATCGAGGCCTCGCTGTCCGCGGACGTCGACGCACTCGTGGTGCCCGTGACCGAGTTCGCCGTCGCCTCGGCGGCGCGGGTCCGACACAGCGCACTCCAGGACCTCGGTCCGAAGGTGTGGCAGCTCGGCTCGCTCGTCGGTGACGTCGGACAGGCCGCCACATTCAGCTCCGGTGTCGCAGCGCTCGGAGGGTCCTACGCCAGGCTGCGCCTCGATTGCCATCTGAGCGGTCGGGGTGCGACCGGCAACCTGGCGGCGGTCTACTTCGGTGACGGCGAGCAGATGCTCGACCTGCGCACCTTCCAGGAGCACCGGGCGCCCGACACGACGTCGAACCTGCTCTTCAAGGGCGCCGTCGCCGACACCTCGCACTCGGTCTACACCGGCCTCATCCGGATCCAGCCCGAGGGCCGGGGCACCAACGCGTTCCAGACGAACCGCAACCTCAAGCTCTCCGACGAGGCCTGGGCCGAGTCCGTGCCCAACCTCGAGATCGAGAACAACGACGTGCACTGCTCGCACGCGTCGACCGTGGGTCCCGTCGACGCGGACCAGCGCTTCTACCTCGAGAGTCGCGGTGTGCCCCGCACGGTGGCCGACCGCCTCATCGTGGCCGGCTTCTTCGACGAGGTGCTCGACGACCTGCCGGTCCCCGAGCTGGCCCCTGCGGTCCGCGCACGCATCGCCGACCTGCTCGACGCACAGGTGGACCGCGGAGCACTCGGTGGCGAGGTCGAGCACCCCGTCGCGCCGTCGCCCACCGAGCCGATCGTGGCGCGATGACGTCGACGACGCGACTCTGCGCGCTCGACGAGCTCGGCGACGGCGAGGCACGTCGCTTCGAGGTCGACGGGCGGGCGCTGTCGGTCGTGCGCATCGGCGAGAGCATCTACGTGATCGGTGACCGCTGCAGCCACGGCGACTTCTCGCTCAGCGACGGCGAGGTCGAGGCCGACGACTGCACGATCGAGTGCCCGAAGCACGGGAGCCTGTTCGATCTGCGCACGGGCGATGCACTGACCCTGCCGGCGGTGAAGCCGGTCCCCAGGTACGAGGCGAGTGTCGTCGACGGCGACGTGGTGGTGGAGCTGACATGAGTGAACTGCTGATCGATGACCTGCGCGCCAACGTGGCGGGCAAGGAGATCCTCAAGGGTGTGACCCTCACGGTGCGCTCCGGCGAGGTGCACGCGGTGATGGGGCCCAACGGCTCCGGCAAGTCGACCCTGTCGAGCGTGCTCATGGGGCGACCCGGCTACGAGGTGACCGGCGGCTCGGTCACGCTCGACGGTGTCGACCTGTTGGCGTTGAGCACCGCCGAGCGGTCCGAGGCGGGGCTCTACCTGGCCATGCAGTACCCGACCGAGGTGCCCGGGGTCCGCCTGATCGACGTGCTCGAAGAGGCGTTGGTCGCGGCGGGACGCGATCGTGGCGATGCCGCCGGACTGCTCGAGGTCGAGGCCGACCGCATCGGGTTCGACCGAGAGTTCCTCGACCGCCCGCTCAACGTCGACCTCTCCGGTGGCGAGAAGAAGCGCAACGAGACGGTGCAGATGGCCGTGCTCGCCCCTCGCATCGCGATCCTCGACGAGATCGACTCGGGCCTCGACGTCGACGCGCTGCGCGCCGTGTCGCGTCGTATCGAGGCGGCGACCAAGGACGGCTTCGGCGACAGCGAGCCGCTCGGCGTGCTCGCGATCACGCACTACAACCGTCTGCTCGAGGAGCTGCACCCGGACGTGGTGCACATCTTCGCCAAGGGCCGCGTGCTCGAGTCCGGCGGTCCGGAGCTGGCGACGCGACTCGAGGAGACCGGCTATACCGCCTGGGTCGGCGAGGAAGAGGACGAGGTCCCCTCAGCGGCTGCCCGCCCCGTGGTCGACGACCCGTTCTTCTCCGACGGCATCCTCTGACCCTGCCCACGGACATAGGGGTCCTCGTCGACATCCCTTGTCGATGCGGACCCCACTCCCAGGCACCGTTCGTGGGAGTGGGGTCCTCAACGACACACCTTGTCGATGAGGACCCCTATGTCGCGGGGGCGAAGAGGGTGCGGAACGCTCGCAGCTCTCGTTCGATGTCACCGCCCATCGGGGCGTACATGAACTCCGAGACCCCCGACGCAGCGGTCTCGTCGAGGCGCGTCCGCAGCTGATCGGCGGTGCCGGTCCACGTCGTGGCACCGATCAGGTCGCCGGTGACCGCGGCGCGGTCGCGCTCGGTCATGCCGACGAAGTGCTGCTCGTGGGTGAACAGGTGGCGCTCCCGCGCGTCGAACTGCTCGACCGCGTCGCGCCACTGGGGGCCACCCTCGAACCCGTCGAGCAGCTCGGGACCCGCCTCGTACATCCCGTGGAACACCACCGCGGCACCCGGCCCCGCGGCATCGAGCACCCGCTCGGAATCGAGCGACTCGCCCGATTCGAGCAGCGTGCCGTAGGCGAACAACGCGGACCAGTCCCATCCCGGCTGGGCGCCGAAGATCGACACGACGCCGGCCGCACCGATGTCCTCGGCCACCGCGAGCCCCTTGGGTCCGTTCGCTCCGACCAGGATCGGCGTGGAGCACGGGCGATCGGCGACGTAGCCGTCAGGGTGGATCATCCGGGCGGGAGCACCGTCGATCTCGACGGTCTCACCGCGCAGCAGGCCGGTGAGCTGGCGCAGGTAGGTGTCGGTCGCCTTCCACGTCATGGGTCGCTGGCCCATGACGAACCGGCCGGTGAAGCCGGTGCCGAGCGCCGCGGCGGTCCGACCGGGTGCGAGCTGTTCGAGCGTGGCGATGGCCGAGGCGTTGACCATCGGGTGGCGCAACGACGGCACGAGGACCGCAGGACCGAGTCCGATCGTCGACGTCGCGTCCGCACAACGAGCCAGTGCCATCCAGCAGTCGCCGAACAGGGCGGGGGAGTCGTACACCCACAGGCGCGTGTAGCCGAGGTCCTCGGCGAGTGCCGCCAGCTCTGGCAGGTCCGGACGTGGGGCGAAGGCGCAGCTGAGTTCCATCGGCGCGGAACCTAGCGGCGACGCCAGGCATCGTGCGGTGTCGATGGTGGGGTGGCGATCTGTCTCAGTCGTCGGACGAGCCGGGTGCCGGCTCCGCGTCGATGCGGAACCCGGTCGCCGCGCTGCCGGTCACCACGAGCTCCTTGCCAGCAACCCCGGGTGTCGACGTCTCGATGAGCGAGGCCGGCACGGCAGCGCCGACCGCCAGGTCCGACACCGCGACCGACGGGACGTCGGGGAGCCGGAACGTGACCGATCTGCCCGAGTCGATCGTGGGTGACGTGATCGCCGGCTCGCCCCAGATCATCGCGGCGACGCGCATGCCGCCGAGACGGAGGTGGTTGTCGACCACGACGGAGTCGCGTGGGGCGTACCCCGGGCTGACCCACAGCTCGTCGCCGGACATGCCCTGGACGTACTCGAGGCGCATCCCCGCCACCACGTCGCGCTCCGGCGTCCAGTTCCCCCAGGTGTCGGACGCCGAGACCTTGGCCGTGAGCCTGTAACGGGACGGCGGCGCGGTGAACTCCCATGAGGTCCCCGGGGGGAGACTCGCCGAGGTGGTGACGAGCGAGGTGAGGGGCGTCTCGGTGGGCCAGAAGAGCGCGACGGTCACCTCGTCGGCGCTGTCGTTGCGGATCGTCATGGACTGCGTCGACGCAGCGATGTCGTCGATCGTCAGCGTGGCGTCGGTGAACGTGGAGGGGAGCTCGCCGCTGGTGAGGTCGACCACCATGCGCACGGACCCGTCGGTCGGATCGTGCTCGAAGGAGTCGATCACCACGACCGCGGTCGCCCGGGTCCCGTCTGCGGTGACGTGGGTGAGCACCGCGTTGGGCGTGGCATCTGCGAACGCGTCGTCGAACGCCTCGGCGAAGCCGGCGAGGCCGAGCTGAGCGACCCGTCGAGACGGCCGGTCCTCGACGAGCAGCAGCTCATCGAGGCCCTCCAGCGTGACGACGCCGTCGTCGAAGGTGCCCTTCGCCGCGCTCGTCGCGAAGAACGCGGGCTTGCCTCCGCCGGCCTCTTCGTCACCCGTTCGCGGCGTGTCGCTGCTCGACTCCCACTGGGTGTCATCGGTGCAGGCGGCCAGCAACGCCGCACCGACGAGGAAGGCGCAGAGCGTGAGGATCCGGGCTCGGGTTCGCATCCGGTCCGATCGGTCGCATCGTGGCCGAAGTGAGCGCCAACCGATCGAAATGATATTCAGCACCCTTTATATCACTAGGTAAGACTACCTAGCGTCGCCGGGATGACTCGACGGTGGAACCACGACGGACCGGCTGCATGGCATCGGGGCCATCTCCTCGCGAGCGCGGCACGGCGACAGCGACTGCTCGGCGCCGTGACCCTTGCGGCGGTGGTGAGCTGTCTGCCGGTCGCCTGCAGTTCGGCGGACGGCTCGGACCGAGCAGCGCCTGCCGGCAGCGGCGAGACGATCGAGCACAAGTTCGGGACCACCGAGGTGCCCGAGGACCCCGAGCGGGTGGCGACCGTCGGATGGAACGATCAGGACGTCGTGCTCGCGCTGGGCGTCGTGCCCGTGATGACCCGGGCGTGGTTCGACAGCTACGACCAGCTGCCGTGGGTCGTCGAGGCGACCGGTGGCGAGCCCCTTCCTGTTGCGGGCGGTGACGGCATCAACTTCGAGGAGATCGCCGCGTCGGACCCCGACGTGATCTTCGCCATGTACGAGGCGATCGACGAGCCGACCTACGAGAAGCTCTCGGAGATCGCCCCCACGGTCATCCAGTCCGACGACTACCCCGACGAGGAGACGCCGTGGGACGTGCAGCTGCGCACGACGGGCAGGGCGCTCGGCAAGGAGGACGAGGCCGACGCGCTGCTCGCCGAGGTGGACGACCGGATCTCGACCGCGGTCGAGCAGCACCCCGAGTTCGCCGGCAAGGTCTTGGCGGTCGACTTCGGTCCCGAGAGCGGCGGTCACTACCTGATCGGCAGCGGCGACCCTCGCCGTGCGCTCTTCGACGCCCTCGGCTTCGAGGCCCCGTCGCACGAGGGCGACCTGAGCGAGGAGCGACTCGACGAGCTCGACGCCGACGTGCTCTTCGTCAACGGTGCGACCCGGGAGCAGATGTTGGCGTCGCCGACGTTCGCTGCGGTCCCGGTCGTCGCGGAGGATCGTGCGCTGTACACATCGTTCGACTCGTCCCTGGGTGGCGCGCAGGCCTACAGCGGACCGACCGCACTCATCCACGCGCTGGACGTGCTGGTCCCACAGCTGGCGAACGCGGTGAACGGCCAGCCGGTGACCGACCTCTCCGACGCCTGAGCGGAGCCGGTCAACCGCGCTCCTCGATGCGCCAGGTCGCGATGCCAGCCCCGAAGCTGGCGCCGAGTCCGATGCCGACGCCGAGACCGAGCACGAGGTTGTCCGTCAGCACCCCGAAGAGGACCCCGAGCACGATGCCGATGGCGGTTCCCACCGAGATCGCCAGGGCCATCGTGGCGCCGGGGTCGGTCGTGGTGTCCTGGCCGGGGTCGTCGGTGTGCATGTTCGCCTCCTGGTCGTCGGTGCGGTACCCGGAGGGATCCGGGCCCAATCGCCGTTCGGCCGGGATCGATCAGGATCGAAGAAGCACGCGTCCGCTCGACGGTCGTACCGTCATCGACAGGTGGTCCGCGGGAACCCGCGACCCGACCGAAGGTGAGGACCCATGAAGACGATGACGTGCCGGCAGCTGGGCGGACCCTGTGACCACGAGCACCACGGCGAGACCGCTGACGACGTGATCAACCTCCAGGACCAGCATCTCAAGGACGCCGTCGCCGCGGGTGGGTCGGATCACGAGAAGGCGGCGAAGGAGATGAAGAGCCGCTGGAGGCGGCCCGTGTCCGGCCTCAAGTGGTACAACGCAGCGAAGCGCGACTTCGCCGAACTGCCGGAGGACTGAAGATGGCCGATGAGACGGGCCCCACGCCCAGCGAGCTGATCGATCAGCGCATCGCCGAGCTCGGCGACTGGCGGGGCGAGACACTCGCCAGGATCAGGGCGGTCGTGAAGGCAGCGGACCCCGACGTGGTCGAGGAGTGGAAGTGGCGCGGGGTCCCCGTCTGGTACCACGACGGCCAGATCACGACAGGAGAGACCCACAAGAAGGTCGTGAAGATGACCTTTGCGAAGGGTGCGTCGCTCGAGGATCCCGCGGGGTTGTTCAACTCGAGCCTCGACGGCAACGTGCGCCGGGCCATCGACTTCTTCGAGGGCGACGAGGTGGACGAAGCGGCGTTGACGGCCCTGTTGCACGAAGCGATCGCGCTCAACGAGGCGAAGCCGGCGAAGAAGTAGCGCGTCAGCGCTCGGGTCGCCGGCGGAGCCATGCCCAGGCGCCGGTCGACCACAGCGCCCACAGCACCAGCACCGGCTGGAAGAACAGTCGGGCGAAGCGCTTGGCGTCGGTGTCCAGACCGAAGCCGTCCTTGTGCTCGACGAACTGGGCGATGTTGCCGGGGAAGATCACCACGAAGAAGCCGGCCACGACGAGGCCGACCGCCGCCCGTCGACGTCGGCCGACGAGGATGAGCGCGGCACCGAGCAGGAGCTCGACGACGCCGGAGACCAACACGACGGCGTCGTCGTCGACGGGGAACCAGCCGGGCACCTGGGCCTGGAACTCCTGTCGCTGCACGGTGAGGTGCCCGGTCCCCGCGAGCAGGAGCGCTCCGCCGAGTGCCCAACGTGCGATGGTCCTGCCCCGATCCTCGCTGCCGGCGGTGTCGGGTTCGCTGCGGTCGATCTCGGTCGAGTCACGCTGGTCGGTCATGGTGCTCTCCTGCCCGTTCGGTCCCGGTTCCGAACCTGAACGGCCGGCTCCGTGAGCCGTGCTCCTGGGGATGTGGACATCTTGCCCCGACCGCGGCGACCGTAGCGTCCCCTCCCGCGGGCGAGACTGTGGGGGTGACGTCGACCGCACGGCCCGTACCGATCGAGCTGATCCCGCACCTGCGCGACGCCCGCGACCACATCGATCGGCACTTCGCCGAGCCGCTGGACCTTGACCTGCTCGCCTCGGTCGCCGGGATCTCGCGGCATCACCTGGTCCGCTCCTTCGGTTCCGTCTACGGCGAACCTCCGATGCGCTACGCCACCCGTCGCCGCATCGAGCGGGCACAGGACCTCCTGCGCTCGGCGAACCTGACGGTGACCGAGATCTGCATGGTCGTGGGCTACTCGAGCCTCGGGTCGTTTTCTTCGCGCTTCCGGGAGCTCACCGGGGAGTCACCCGTCGAGTACCGGGAGCGCTACGCCCGTGATGGCGCCCCCCGCATCCCCGGCTGCTTCCTGTTCATGCGAGGGGTCGTCGAGCTCGACCATCGACCTCCGGTCGGCGACGCCGACCTCGACGACACCTGAGCGCTGACGTGCGCGACGCTGACGAGGTCCTGCAC
>JAFAFN010000099.1 GCA_023423475.1 Actinomycetes bacterium
CCCTTGCGCTGTTCGAGGCCAGCGAGGGCCATCCGATGCTCCCGCAGCGCACGGGCGTGGCCTTCAGCGTGGACGCCACGTCCTTCATCGACTTCGCCCGATCGTTGCCGTGCGGCATCGACGGTCCGACCGGGCGTCCACTGGTCGTGACCGATCTGGTCGACTTCGACCTGTGCTGGGCGTTCGACCTGGTCGATCCGTGGGGCAACCTCTACGAGCTCAACTGCTACGACTACGACGAGGTCCGAGACCGGCTGGTCGACGCCGAGGGGATCGACGTCGAGCGCTACTGGCCCCGTTCGCTCCACGACGCCTACGTCGAGCACGGCCGCGACGGGCGCTGATCGGCGTGCGCGCCGCGGTGGTCGGGGCCGGAGCGTGGGGGTTGCCGGCGGCGGCGGAGCTCGCCCGACGTGGCCACGACGTCACCCTCGTGGATCGCTTCGGCCCGGCCAACACGCTGTCGTCGTCGCCGGGCCCGACACGGATCTGGCGGCTCGCCCACCCCGACGGGGTCCGAGTGAGGTGGGCGCTGCGCAGCGTCGAGGCGATGGAACGACTCGCCGAGCGCAGTGGGCGCGAGGTCTTCCTGCGGCGCGGGCTGCTGTGGCGCGACGACGAGACGCTGCGGTCCGTCGTCGATGCGATGGCAGGAGAGGACGTCGAGCACACACCCGTCGCGGCCGCCGAGGTCGGACGCTTCCTCCCCGGGCTGCGACCCGACGGTCGCGACGCGGTGTTCCAACCCGAGGCAGGTCCGGTGCTGGCCGCCGCGTCCATGGCGGCCCAGCTCGACCTGTTCCTGGCCGCGGGCGGCGAGCTCATGGTCGGCCCCACCGTGCGGGAGATCGAGTCCACGACCTCCGGGGTCCGAGTCACCGGGGACGACGGTCGGTCGGTCGACGCCGACGTCGTCGTCGTGGCACCGGGCCCCGGCGCGGTCGAGCTGCTCCCGCTGCTGGGGCTCGACCTGCCGCTGACGCCGCTGCTCGAACAGGTCGTGCACTTCGGGCCGACCGGCACCACCGACACCGACTCGATGCCGTGCTGGTTCGAGGGGCCCGTCGGCGAGACGCCGGGGCTCTACGCGATGAGCACACCAGGGGTCGGCTACAAGCTCGGGCTGGACCAGCCCGTGCGGCTGCTCGAGGTGGGCGACGCCGACCGGACTCCCGACCCCGCACTCCTGGACGTCGCTGCCGATCGTGTCCGACGGGACCTCACCTCGCTCGACCCCACACCGCTCGACGCACAGATGTGCACGTGGACGATCTCGCCCGACAACCGCTTCGTGATCGACTCGTTGCCGGGAGGGATCGTGCTCGCGTGCGGCGACGGCGGAGAGGGCTTCAAGTTCTCGGCGCTGATGGGCGAGGTGCTCGCGGACCTCGCCGAGGGGCGGACGCCGGACCCGGACACGGCGTCGTTCGCGCTGGCCCGGTTCGCTGCGGGCTACCCCGACACACCCCACGTGCTCGGCCGATGAGCCCACCGGCCTCGACCCGACCGGTCACATAAGGTCGCGGCGTGCACCGGATCTTCACCACGGCGGTCGCCGACGTCTACCCCCACTACGTGACCAAGGTCGAGAGGAAGGGTCGCGACAAAGCCGAGCTCGACCAGGTCATCGAGTGGCTCACGGGGTACGACGACGCAGCGCTCGCCGCACACCTCGACGCCGGCACGACCTTCGAGGACTTCTTCGCCGAGGCCGACCTCAACCCCGACGTCGGGCTGATCACCGGCGTCGTCTGCGGGGTCCGCGTCGAAGAGGTCGAGGACCCGCTCATGCAGCAGATCCGCTACCTCGACAAGCTCGTGGACGAACTGGCGAAGGGCAAGGCAATGGAGAAGGTCCTCCGCTCCTGAGCCACCTGGCGGGTCGCCGTGGTTACGCTGATCCGGCGTGGGACTCATCAAGAAGGTGAAGGGCCTGCAGGCCGCGTTCGAGCAGGGTGTCGCCAACGCCAACGCCGCGGCCGAGGCGATGAACGGCACCGGCGAACCCGCCTGGCTGCTCCATCAGCCGCTGCGCGGCCCTGCAGGCCAGTACGTCTACGGCCAGCATCTCCCCACGGCCGAACGGGACGCGCTGCTCGCGCCGGTGGTGCTCGCGGCGGATCCTGCCGAACAGCGCCAGCGCGAGCTCGACGCCCGCGAGGCGACCCGAGCGCCGCACCTCGCCCAGGAGCGTGAGGCACTCCGCATCACGCGGATCGCGACGACCGAGGGTCGCCAGGTCGAGATGGTGGCCGAGCACCTCGCCCGCACCAGGCTCTCGGCCCGCCCCGACCTGGTCTTCGGACTCTACCGGGTGCCGGACCACATCGACAGCGGCTCGCTGACCGCGTCGATCGGTTCGGATCGTCTCGTCGAGTGGGAGATCGTGCACCGCGACGTCGCCGAGCTGCCCGCGGCGGCACCGCCGACGTCGCTCGACCACGGCTCCAGCGATGAACCCGCCGACGACGAGCCCGCCGAACCGACGGGCGTGGTCGGAGCGGGTGCCGACACTGGGAACGACGCTCGATGATCGAAGCGGTCGGCCTGCGGGATCGACGGACCCGATCGTTGAGCGTCGCTCACCTTTTCGGGGGTTGACGACCCGTCAGATCCGGGTGAGGGTGACGTGTGACCTCCGCCACACAGCGTGAGGTCGGGGTCACTGCTCCAGCCGAACGGGCCGACGACGAGCGGCCACAACGGCGGCGACACGCCGTCGAAGGGGGATCACACATGACCGACGATGAGTTCGGCGCGCCCGCGCGCCTGTCACGCCGACAGTTGATGGGGGCCGCCGGTGCACTCGGCGCCGCCGGGTTGGTGCAGTGGGCACCCGCGTTCACGACGACCGCGGCCGCCGCGACCGTCGTGCCACCCGGGTTCCCGCCGTCGATCCCGCTGTATCGCCAGGGGTACCGCAACTGGGCCGGTGACATCGTCGTCGACGAGCTCTGGACCTGTGCGCCACGGACCCCGCGGAGGTCGTCACGATCGCGAACTGGGCTCGCAGCGCCGGCTACAAGCTCCGTGCCCGCGGCAAGACCCACAACTGGTCGCCGCTGGTCGTGACACCCGGCTCGACGAACGCCAACCAGGTGCTGCTGGACACGACCCAGCACCTGACGTCGGTGTCGGTGGCGAGCGGTTCGCCCGCCACGGTGACCGCACAAGCAGGTATCACGATGGAGGCCCTCCTGACCCGACTCGAGCAGTCCGGCTACGGGCTGACCGCGACGCCGGCGCCGGGCGACCTGACGCTCGGCGGTGTGCTCGCCATCGACGGCCACGGCACCGCAGTGCCGGCGAACGGCGAGACCCGGGTGCCAGGCACCACCTACGGCTCGATCAGCAACCTGGTCACGTCGCTCACCGCGGTGGTGTGGGACGCGCCGAGCAACGCCTACGTGCTGCGCACCTACGCCCGCAACGACCCGAAGATCCTTCCCCTGCTCACGCACCTCGGACGCGGGTTCGTCACCTCGGCCACACTCCAGGTCGGCGCCAACCAGCGCCTTCGCTGCCAGAGCTGGTTCGACATCCCGTGGACGACGATGTTCGGTGCCTCGGCCGGAGCGTCACGCAGCTTCGCGAGCTACATGAACAGCGCCGGTCGGGTCGAGGCGATCTGGTTCCCGTTCACCGAGAACCCGTGGCTCAAGGTCTGGAGCGTGAAGCCGTCGAAGCCGATCTTCGCCAAGACGGTGAACAGCCCGTACAACTACCCGTTCTCGGACAACCTCTCGACCGAGCTCACGAGCCTGATCGGTCGGATCATCGCGGGCAACGGTTCGCTCACCCCGACCTTCGGCACGACCCAGCTGTCGGTCGTCGGCTCCGGCCTCATCTCGACGGGTACCTGGGACATCTGGGGCTGGTCGAAGAACACGTTGCTGTACGTCCGGCCCTCCAAACTCAAGGTCACGGCGAACGGCTACGCCGTGCACACCTCCCGGGGGAACGTCCAGCGGGTCGTCAACGAGTTCGCCCTCAAGTACCGCTCGATGATGGACGCCTACCGGGCGCTCGGCCGCTACCCGATGAACGGCCCGGTCGAGATCCGGGTGACCGGACTCGACCAACCCGCCGACGTCGCGGTCGCGAGCGCGGGGCCGCCGTCGCTCTCGGCACTCCGGCCCCGGTCCGACGGCGCCTGGGACGTCGCGGTGTGGCTCGACGTCCTGACGGTGCCCGGCACTCCGTACGCGAACGAGTTCTACCGAGAGCTCGAGCAGTGGGTGTACGCGAACTACTCGGGCTCGTACGCCTCGGTCCGACCTGAGTGGTCGAAGGGCTGGGGCTATTCGAACACCGCGGCGTGGGGCGACAGCACGCAGCTGTCGACGACGGTGCCCAACTCGTTCCGATCGGGCACTCCTGCGGCGAGCAACTGGGACGCGACCCGGGCGGCCCTCAACGCACTCGACCCCTCTCGCGTCTTCAGCAACGCGTTCCTCGACACGCTCGTGCCGTAGACGACCGGCAAGGTCGACGTGCCAGCCCCGGCCCGCTCAGGGCCGGGGGACGTCGATCCGACGCAGTGGATCGCCGCCGTCGACGAAGAGGTCGGCACCCGGCGCCATGACCACCGAGAGGCGCTGCAGCGCGATCTCTCCGACGGCGGGGTGGCGTCCGTCGAGCGCCCCGACCCGAACGGCGAACACCAGGTCGAAGGGCGGCTCGCCCACGTCGAGCTCGAAGTCCTCGACCGCGACGCATCTGACGCTCAACCGTCCTGCCGAGATCTCCGCCGCCGCGGTCCGCTCGACCCGCGACACGGCGGCGGCCGAGCGATCGATGGCCATGACGTGCCCCGGGGCCACCCGGCGCGCCACCTCGCGTGCCGCAGCACCGGGCCCACAGCCGATCTCGAGCACGCGCATGCCGGGCGCCAACGGCAGTGCGTCGACGATCGCCGCCAATCGCGGCGACAACGCCGGGACCGACCTCGTCGGATGAGACGACCGGTCGTCCGCCGTCACCTGGCACAACCGACGCAGACGGGCGTGGCGGGCAGGGCGTCCAGTCGCTGGGGCGAGATGTCGTGGCCGCACGACGTGCACCGCCCGTAGGAGCCGTCGTCCAGACGCCGACGTGCCGCATCGATCTCGGCCAGCGCGGCACGTGCCTCGTCCAGGAGCCCCGCGAGCTGCTGGCGCTCCCAGGCGATCGTGTGACCCTCCGGGTCGTGCTCGTCGTCGGTGGCCACGTCGCTCGCCGCCTCGATGATGCCGTCGAAGCTCTCGAGCAAACTCCGTTCGCGTTCGATCGCCGCCGAGCGCAGCACCTCGAGCGAAGAACGGGTGTCGGCGGGTCCACTCGAGGTCACAGGTCGACCGACTGCTCGCTGCGCCCGACCTCTCCGCGGGAGGAGTAGCCGAACGGCAACAGGTCCGCCGCATCGGTCACACGATCGCCGTCGGGGGTGGGCACGACGACCCGGATGGCAGGGTGCAGGTCGACGAGCACCTGCCGGCACCGTCCGCACGGCGAGAGTACGCCCCTCCCTTCGTCGCCCACCGCGACGATCACGTCGAGGTCCGTCGCCCCGGCGGCCCGCGCGGCGCCGAGCGCGACCAGCTCGGCGCAGGGTCCTCCCGTGAAGTGGTACACGTTCACACCGGCGTAGGTCTGTCCGGACGTGTCCCGGACCGCTGAGCCGACCGTGTGCCGGAAGCCGTCCGACCCTGCGTCGATGACCGCACGAGCGACGTCGATCAGTTCGGCGACCTCCTCGGACGAGATGGGACTCCGTCCGTCGGTTCCCTCTGACTCCACGAGCGACCTCCCCTGGTGCGATGCGGCGGACGTCCACTGTGCCGCGTCGCACGGCCGCGTGCGGGCCTGTTCGTCGGAGGCGGCAGTTCAGTCGACGAGCTGCTCACCGGCCGCGTCGGGCACCCGGACGAGATCTCCGAATCCCGCGGCGACCTCGGGCTGCAGCACGACGGCACGCTGGGTCGAGGTGTCGATCGAGACGTAGACGAGACGCGCGTCCGCGACGACTCGGTCGCCGACGGCCATCCGGTAGACGACCTCGAGGCTGGTCCGCCCCCACCGGACCACTCCGCAGGCGATCCTCAGCCGATCAGGCCAGCGGGCCGAGCCGTGCCACACGAGCTGCGCCGTCTTCACCATCAGATCCCAGGAGTGGGTGCCCGGGTCGTCGAACTGCTCACGCAGCCAGTGGTCGAGCGCGTCATCGACATAGGCCAGGTAGTTGGCGTTGAACACGACCGCCTGCTGATCGCACTCGCCGTACCTGACGTCGATCGTGTGGACGAAGGCGGGGGCCGGGTCGAGCAGCTGATCCATGCCAGACCATTGCACAGCTCGCCGCCGGCGGAGAACGAGAACACGTTCTCGTTCCGGGGGATAGCGTCGCTTGCCATGACCTCCGCACGTGCTGCATCCGCTCCGTCGCCGTCGAACCGTCTCGAGGGACGCTCGGCGATCGTGACCGGTGCGGCCTCCGGCATCGGCCGCGCCACCGCACGGCGACTCGCCGCCGAGGGCGCCTCGGTCGCCTGCGTCGATCTGGCCGACACCGTCGACGAGACCGTCGAGCTGATCGCCTCGGATGGCGGCTCGGCGATCGCGTTGCGTGTCGACGTGTCCGACGAGACGAGCGTGGCCGACGGCGTGGCAGCGGTGACCGGCCGACTCGGCACCGTGGCGATCCTCGCGAACGTCGCCGGCGTGCTGCGCTTCGGCATCACCCACGAGTCGAGCGTCGAGGACTTTGACCTGCAGCTCGCGGTCAACCTGAAGGGACCATTCCTGATGGCCCGGGCGGTGATCCCCGGGATGTTGGAACACGGCAGCGGCGTCATCACCAACGTGGCGTCGTCGGCCGGCATGTTCGGCCAGGCCTACATGCCCGGCTACGCGGCCTCGAAGGGCGGACTGGTCATGCTGACCCGCGCACTCGCCTGGGAGTACCAGAACCACGGCATCCGTGTGAACGCCATCTCGCCCGGCGGGGTCGAGACCAACATGACCACTGCGGTCACGTTCCCCGACGGCTCCGACTTCGAGCTCATCAAGAAGTCGGTCGCCCCCGGTTTCAAGATGATGCGGCCCGAACAGCCCGCGGCGTTGATCGCCTTCCTGTCCTCCGACGATGCCGATGCGATCAACGGCGCCATCGTCCCGATCGACTTCGGCATCACCGCCTGAGTCCGATCTCGGTCAGTCTCCCGGGACCAGCCTGCCGCGTCGCCACATCGTCACCGCCGTCGCCACGATCCACACGTCGGTGACGAGCAGTCCGGCGCGCTGTGTCGCACCGTGCCACGGGTCGAGCATGGAGGCCGCGAGCAAGCACGCGGTGAGGGTCCCGCACACGACCGAGGCGTTCGCCCAACGGGTGCGTCCTGCGGCGCGCAGGACCGGGGCGGCCAACAGCGGAGTCGCAGCGAGCGCCACGTACCCCGTCAGCGCCGCCACCGTGTGCGCAGTGTCGTGTGCGTCGAGCGGGGCTGCTGCAACCCCGAGCGTCGCGAGCGAGGTCGTCAGCGCCGCCACCCACGCGGGGCCACCGAGCGCGCTGCGCAGGGCCCAGGAGTAGGTGGCGACACCGACACCGAACGTGACGAACCCCAGCGTCATCCACGGTCGGTGCTCGGCGCTGACCGCAGCGAGGCGGCTGATCGCGTCGTCGACCGGGTCATAGCCACCGCTGGTGAGCCCGCCCACGACCCACGCGCCGACGAAGCCCGCCACGCCGACGACGCCGCCGAGAGTGGCACACCGCTCGAGTCGACCGAGCTGCCGGGCCGTGTCGGTCGGACCGACGGCTGGCGGCACTAGCGGTCCTTCGCAACGAGCTCCTCGAGGGTCCAGCCGCCCTGGACCGCGACGAACGAGGTCGGGCGGACGGTGACGACGACACGCACATCCGCGTCCTGCACGTCGAGCTCGAGGCCGTAGCGGTCGCCGAGTGAGCGGTAGAACGCGGCGTCGGGGTCGGGCTCGATCGACTCGACGCGACCGCGGACCTCGAGGAAACGGTACGGGTTGGCGGGATCAGCGATCGAGAACGACACGCGGGGCTCGTGGGCGAAGTTCTTGAACTTCTGACGGGTCGTCGTGTGGGTGAAACGTGCGACCTCGCCGTCCCACTCGAACCACATCTCACTCACCTGTGGCGCACCGTCGGGGCGCACGGTGGCGAGGTGGGCGAACACCGTCAGCTCGAGCAGGTCGGCATGACTCGGGGGAAGCGTGGTGGCCATGGGCCGACGCTACGGCAGGCTGCTCCCCTCCCGGCAGCGCGCTCTCCCGCCGTCGAAGCCGGCGGGTCCGGGGCCGGGCTCCGATTGCGCGCCGAAGTGTCCGAGCGTCGCCATAACCTCGCCGGCATGGCCGACAACGTGACACAGCCATCGGACCGCGACGTCGATGCCTACCTCGACGCCGTCACCCCCGAGCGCCGCCGGACCGAGGCTCGGGCGGTGCTCGGGCTCATGACCGAGACGACCGGTGAACCACCGGTCATGTGGGGCCCGTCCATGATCGGGTTCGGCAGCGTGCACTACCGCTACGACAGCGGCCGGGAGGGCGACACCTTCGCCGTGGGCTTCGCTCCACGGAAGGCCGCCCTGACCGTCTACCTCGCCACCGAGTTCGACGGACGTGACGAGTTGCTCGCCGAACTCGGACCGCACACCACCGGCGCGTCGTGCCTCTACATCAAGCGGCTCGATGCCGTGGACCTCGACGTGCTCCGCTCGCTCGTAAAGGCGTCGTACCAGCACGCCGTCACCGTGGTCGACACCGGAGAGGGGCACCAGGGGTGACCGATCGACTGCGAGCCTCCGACCTCCACCCAGAGCTTCGAGCGTTCCGCTTCGTCCCGAACCCGCCGATCCATCGACCCTGGGTGCTGTCGCTCGCCCAGCGACCAGGGCCCAGCCGCCGGGGACCGAAGCTCCCCGTGGGCATGGACTACCGCTTCGTCGATCTCGGTGACGGCGTCGCGGCACACGTCTACTCCCCCGCCGGCGACGCCCAGCGCGCTGCGGTCATGTGGATCCACGGGGGCGGCATGGTCGTGGGGTCGGCTGCCCAGGACCACGCCCGTTGCCTGGCCCTCGCCGGCGATCTCGACGTCGTCGTCGTCTCTGCCGAGTACCGCCTCGCGC
>JAFAFN010000178.1 GCA_023423475.1 Actinomycetes bacterium
GTACTACGGACTGCCGTACCCGGGCGACAAGGTCGACCTGGTCGCCGTGCCCGACTTCGCGTTCGGCGCCATGGAGAACCTGGGCTGCATCACCTTCCGAGAGGTGCTGCTGCTCATCGATCCGACCTCGGCGACGCAGTCCGAGCTGCAGCGGGTCGCGGACGTCATCCACCACGAGCTCGCCCACATGTGGTTCGGCGACCTGGTGACGATGAAGTGGTGGAACGGCATCTGGCTGAACGAGGCGTTCGCCACCTTCATGGAGGTCATGGCGTCGGACTCGTTCCGACCCGAGTGGGACGTCTGGACGACCTTCGGTCTGGCCCGGGCCGCGGCGTTCGACACCGATGCACTCGCGTCGACCCGGCCCATCGAGTACGAGGTCCTCACCGCGGCGGACTCCGAGGGCATGTTCGACATCCTCACCTACGAGAAGGGCGCGTCGGTGGTCCGGATGCTCGAGCAGTACCTGGGCGCCGAGCCGTTCCGTGCCGGCATCTCGGCGTACCTGCACCGCCATGCCTACGGCTGCACCGAGACCACCGACCTGTGGGACGCGCTCGAGGAGGTCACCGGCGAACCGGTGCGCCACATCATGGACAACTGGATCTTCCGCGGCGGCCACCCCGCGCTGCGGGTGACGCCGACCGAACGTGGTGTCGAGCTGACCCAGCAGCGCTTCGGCTACACACCCGACGCCTCGGGCGACGACGAGCCGTGGCCCATCCCGCTGGTGCTCGCCGCGTCCGGCGAGGGAGAGCACGCCGGGCCCGAGGTCCGTCGGATCCTCGTCGACGGCGACGTCGAGGTCGATCTGGGCGGTCCGCCCCACCGGGTCCAGGCGAACGTCGCGGGCAGCGGCTTCTACCGGACGATCACCGACCCCGCGCTGCGGGCCGCGCTCGCGACCGATCCTGCGGCCACGCCCCTCGAACGCTTCGTGCTGCTCGACGACACCTGGGCCGCGCATCTCGCCGGCTCGGTGTCCGCCGCCGAGGTGCTCGAGCTGATCGACCTGCTCGCGACGACCGAGAGCGACCCGTCGGTGTGGCGACGCATCGCGTCGGCCACCCACGAACTGGTGCGCTTCGCCGGGCCGGGCCACGACGCGCTGCTGCGAGCCGCGGTCGTGGCCTTCGCCGCGCCGGCGCTCGCCCGCTTCGACCGACTCGCGGTCCCGGCGCTCACCGGCGACGATGCGGCCTCGCCCGACGCCGCCCCCTCGGCGAGCGACGTCGAGGTCCGGGGCGTGCTCTTCACCGTGCTCGGCGTCGACGGCCAGGACGAGGCCACCCGACAGCGGGCCCGCACGGTACTCGCGGAGGGCGATGCGGATGCCTCGCTCATGGTCGCGGCGATCTCGGTCGTGGCGGCGACCGCGTCGGACGCCGAGCACGCCGAGCTCGAGCGACGCTGGCGTGCGGCGCCGACACCCCAGGAGGAGCTGCGCTACCTGACCGCGTTGGTCGACACCGAGGACGTCGAGCTGTTCGACCACGCCCTGGCGCTCTCGGTCGACGAGGTGCGCACGCAGAACGCGCCGTACCTGCTCCGTCGTGCGATCGCGCACCCGACCCTGGGCGACAGGGCGTGGCGCTACGTGACGGACCGGTGGGACCTGATCAGCGAGCGCTTCCCGTCGAACAGCCTGCCGAGGATGCTCGAGGGCATCCGCTCGATCTGTGACCGCGGCAACGCCGAGGCGGTCGCCGCGTTCCTCGTTGCGCATCCGCTGCCCTCGGGCGAACGGACCGTCGCGCAGCACCTCGAGCGCATGTGGGTCTCGGTCGCCGTCGCCGAGCGTGCCGCGGCGGAGCGTGGCTGAGCGGACGATCGAGCACCTGGCGCGGCCCCGGACCGCCGGCGCCGGCCTCGACATCTTCGCGATCGAACCCACCGCGGCACAGCTCACCTGGTCGAGCACCGGGGAGGGCGCGCTCGACGTCGAGCTCGAGGGTCGCGCGCCCGTGCGGCTCGACCAGGCGAACCAGAGCGGTGGCCCCGGAGCGTTCGAACTGGTCGACCTGTCCCCCGACCAGACGTACCGGGTGCGCCTGCGCCGCGACGGCGAGGTCGTCGCGACCCGGTCGTTCCACACCCCCACGCCCCCACCCGGTGACGAGCTCTTCCGCTTCGCCACGATCAGCGACCTGCACCTCGGTCGCGGCAACCGGGCGTACCGCACCCCGACGATCCGCCGAGAGGTCCCCGAGCCCCGCCACGCGCCGGACACCGTCGAGCTCGAGGGTGACCGCCAGTTCCGAGCGGCGCGGGCCGCGATCAGCGAGGCGATCGGCTGGGGTGCCCAGCTCCTGGTGGTGAAGGGCGACCTGTGCGACGAGAGCGTCGACTGGATCTGGGACCAGGCGGCGACGCTGCTGGCCGACCTGCCGATCCCGGTCGTGATCCTGCCCGGCAACCACGACACCGGCGCGTTGCGCGTCGTCGAACCCGAGGTCGCCGCCGCCGAGCGCGGACTCCGGGTCGTGCGCGGCGTGGGCCACCTCGACGTGCCGGGGCTGCGCATCGTGCTGGCCGACTCGACCAACCCGGGCAACGGCTGGGGGTCGGTCGCCCGTCACGCCGTCGAGGTCGCCGAGCTCGCCGCCGCGGCCGACGGCGGGGTGTTCGTCGCGACGCACCACCACGCGCAGCGGTTCCGGGTCCCGCTGTTCTGGCCGCACGGGATCCCCGGCCCGGACGCGAACGAGTTCGCGAAGACCGTCGTCGCGGCGAACCCGGCCGTGCTGGTGTCGTCCGGGCACACCCACCGTTGCCGTCGACGTGTGGTCGAAGGGCTCACGTGGACCGAGGTCGCGGCGACGAACCACTTCCCCGGCGTGTGGGCCGGCTACACGCTCCACGAGGGCGGCATCGCACAATCGGTGCGTCGCATCTCGGAACCCGAACCGATGCGGTGGATCGAGGGGACCCGCCACGTGCTCGGCGGCGCGTGGGCGCTGTGGTCGACCGGGACGCTGTCGGACCGGTGCTTCGATCTCAGCTGGTGAGTCGGGCGGTCAGCTGGCCCTGCGGCGGCCGAGCACCATGTAGGCGATCGGTCCCACCGGCTGCACCACCGCGACGAGGCGCCACAGCCACTTCGGACCACGCACCTGTGCCCTCGGACGGCGCTTGAGGTCGCGCATGGCGACCGTCGTGAGGACCAGTTCGGCCAACGCCAGCGCGATGACACCGGCGCGCGACGTCGGGCTGAGGTCGGACCAGCTCCGCTTGCGAACGGACGAGCTCATCAGGTGATCCTTCCCCCGCGATCGAGGAACGCGGTGGCGACGGCGGCGTGCAGCGCGATGCCGTCGGCCATGTTGTCCTCGTGCAGGACCATCAGGTTCGAGTGGCACGACGGTGCCGCGAACGGGTTCGGGTTCTCGGGCGGGCACACACCGAGGAAGACCATCGCACCGGGCACCCGGTCCAGCACGAAGGAGAAGTCCTCGGCACCCATCACCGGGTTCGGCAGCTGGTAGGTCCGCCCTGCGCCGAGACGATCGTCCGCGACCGACGCCACGAACGCGGCGAAGCCGGGGTCGTTGACGGTGACGGGGTAGCCCTCCTGGATGACGACCTCGACCTCGGCTCCGTGGGCCGATGCGACCCCGGCCGCGACGGTGCGGATCCGGTCCCACACGGCGTGGCGGGTCCGCTCCGAGACCGCCCGCAGCGTGCCGTGCATGGTCACCGACTCCGGGATGACGTTGTTGACCGTGCCACCCGAGATCTGTGCGATCGTCAGCACCGCCGGGTCGAAGGCGTCGACGGTGCGCGTGATCATCGACTGGAGCGCGAGCACGATCTCGCACGCCACCGGGATCGGGTCGAGCGCCCAGTGCGGGCTCGAGGCGTGGCCGCCCCGGCCGGTGACGACGAAGGTCAGCTCGTCCGCCGAGGCCATCGCCGACCCAGGACGCCAGGCGACGATGCCGGCGGGGACGTTCGGCGCGATGTGGATCGCGAAGGCACCGTCGACGCCGTCGAGCACGCCCTCGTCGATCATCAGCGCGGCGCCGCCGCTGCCCTCCTCGCCGGGCTGGAACATGAAGCGCACGTTGCCGGCGAGCTCGTCGCGGTGTGCGGCGAGCAACCGTGCGGCACCGACGAGCATCGCGGTGTGTGCGTCGTGCCCACATGCGTGCATCGTGTTCTCGACGGTGCTCGCGAACTCGAGCCCGGTGTCCTCCGGCATGGGCAGCGCGTCCATGTCGCCGCGCAGCAGCACCGTCGGCCCCGGCCGCCCGCCGTGCAGATCGGCGACGACCGAGCTCAGCTGCTCCCCCACCGAGATCTCGAGGCCGAGGTCGTCGAGTGCGTCGAGCACCGCGGCCTGGGTGCGGGGCAGTTCGAGTCCGAGCTCGGGGTGGCGGTGCAGATCACGTCGCAGCTCGACCACCCCGGGCAGCAGCGCGTTCGCCGCGCCGAGCAGATCATCGTCGAGCAGTGTCATCGAACCCCGTCCTCAGCTGGCGAGCGCCAGCACCAAGCCGACCTGGCCGAGATGGTAGGTCGTCATCACGATCAATCGTCCGTGTGGCAACTTCTCGACGAAGCGGTTCCAACCGAGCACCCCGTCGGAGGCGTAGAAGAGCAGCGCGCCGGCGATCGCGAACGGCAGTGCCGTCCCGATCGCGGCGACGACCATGAACGAGATCACCGCCATGTAGATGGCCACCGGGACACCGAGTCGTGCGTCCTGCTCCTGGGCGCCGCGCACGACCCTGGACCCGATCACCGCAGCGGCGACGAGCACCAGCAGCGTGCCGACCATCAGCAGCGGCGGAGTGATGTCGAGCTGGAGCAGGCCGATGATGTACATCACGTGCCCGAGCAGGAACGCGATCAGCCCGCCGATGAAGAGCTTCTCGTCGAGCATGAGGAAGACGTCACCGGCGAGGGAGCACACCAGTGCGGCGACGAACATCCAGCGAGCCGTCGCGCTCCCGTCGGTGAGCTCGGCCTCGGGCAACGACACCGCTGCGGCGATCAGCACCACCATGGTGAGCGGCTTGAGCAGGTACTCGAGCGACCGGCGGTCCGCCGAGACCGCCCACCAGTCGGCGGCGGCGACCACCAGCGTGGCGGCGATCAGTGCATAGAAGGTGCCCATCGGTGCTCCGGACTACTCGAACAGGTCGCGCACAGCTTGCCAGTCGAGCGACTCGGCCATCTTCATCCGGACCTGCATCACGTGGCGCGGCCGGTTCACCCCGAGCACCCCGGTGCAGCGGTCGCCGCGCCGGAACAGGGCCACGAAGCGCCGCTCCTCGACGGTGCCCTCGACGATCTCGATGTCGTCGCTGCCCGACGGACGCCCGGCGAGCTGCAGCTTGCGGTCGTACTGGTCGGACCAGAACCACGGGATCGGAGCGAAGGGCTCGACGGGTGCCGGCTCGGCGGTCTCCGCGGTCAGCTCGGCGAGCAGCCGACGAGCCGCGTGCTCCCCCATCTCGATCGCGTTCTCCCACTGCTCGACGCGCATGACCTCGTCGAAGCGCGGGTTCGGCCAGCTCGCGACGTCACCGGCGGCGACGATGCCCGGCGCGGCCAGGCAGGTCTCGTCGCAACGGATCCCGTTGTCGAGGGTGAGACCCGAGCCCTCGAGCCAGCCGGTCTCGGGCACCACGCCGACGCCGACGACGACGATCTCGGCGGTGACCTCGGATCCGTCGGACAGGGTCAGGACCTTCGCACCGCCGTCGTCGGCGGGGTCCTCGAGACGCAGCTCGGTGACGCCGACGCCGAGGCGCACGTCGACGCCCTCGTCACGGTGGAGCTGTGCGACGAAATCACCGATGCGACCGGGTAGGACGCGACCGAGGGGCACCTCGCCCGCTTCGATCATCGTGACCTCGAGCCCGCGGCCCCGACAGGTCGCCGCGACCTCGGCGCCGATGAAACCGGCGCCGATCACCGCGACCCTCGGCGTGCCCGAGTCGAGCTCGGCGCGGATCGAGAGGCAGTCGCCCATCGTGCGCAGCACGTGCACCCCGGTGGTGCCCTGGTACAGGCGGCGCGGCGACGCGCCCACGGCCAGCACGATCCCGTCGGCGACGATCGAGGTCCCGTCGCTCAGACCGAGGGTCCGGGTCGCCGCGTCGAGCGAGGTCGCGGCGACGCCGAGGCGCAGGTCGACGCCCAGCTCGGGCAGTCGGCTGGCCGAGCGGTGCACGGCCTTGTCGGGCTCCCAGTCCCCGGCGAGGACCTGCTTGGACAGGGGTGGACGATCGGCGGGCAGGTCGCCCGAGGGGTCGACGACGATCAGCTCGCCCTCGTAGCCGGCGTTCCGCAGCGTCTCGGCCGCGGTCAGTCCGGCGAGGGACGCGCCGACGATGCACACGGTGCTCATCTGGTTCTCCGCTGGGGTTCGGGCCGCGGGTCGTTCGGCGGGGGCTGACGAACTTCGGCGAGGGTGGACGGCTCGGCCGTCAGCCCTCGATGGTGATGGCCTGCTTGGGGCAGCGTCGGGCGGCTTCCTCGACCTTGTCGCGGAGGTCCTCGGCGGGCTCCTCCTCGAGGACGTAGAGGAAGTCGTCGTCGCGCACCTCGAAGACCTCGGGCGCGACCGCCATGCACACGGCGTTGCTCTCGCACAGGTCGTAGTTCACGACAACCTTCATCTGGACCCCTTTCGGCGAATCTGCCGGGCAATCTACCCGCTCCGCCGGACCCGTCGACGCCCGACCATTAGCGTGTCCCGCGTGCTGGACCCATACGAGGTGACCGTCGATCCATCCGAGGCCGGCTTCGACCCGGCAGCGCTCGACACCTTCCGGGCGAAGGTCGCCCAGCAGGTGGACGAGGGCCGCATGCCAGCGGGGCAGTACGCCTTCGCGGTCGACGGCCAGCTGGCCGTGTTCGAGGCCTACGGCGACGCCACGACCGCCACCCGCTTCAACGTCTTCTCGGCGACGAAGGCGCTCATCGCCGGCGTCGTCTGGCAGCTCATCGGCGAGGGGCGCCTCGCTCCGTCGACCCGGATCATCGAGGTGATCGACGACCTCGGCGTCGACGGTCGCACCCCGGAGTGGATGGCGTCGATCACCCTCGAGCAGCTGCTCACCCACACCGGCGGGTTCCCCTTCGCGCCGCTCGGCCCGGACCGTTGGGCGTCGCGGGACGAGCGCCGCGCCGCGTTCCGCCGGTGGTTCGCGACGACCGAGCCCGGCACCGCGTTCTCGTACCACCCGCTGTCCGCTCATTGGATCGCGGCCGAGATGATCGAGACCCTCGAGGGGCGCGACTACCGCGACGTCGTCGCCGATCGGATCGTCGAGCCGCTCGGACTGCGTGGGTTCTCCCTCGGCGTGCCGGCGGACGCGCAGGACGACATCGCCGAGCTGACCCTCGTCGGCGAGGCTCCCTCGTACGAGGAGCTCGCCGCGGTGTTCGGCGACTTCGACACCTCACTGCTCGACGCGGTGAGCGCCGAAGCGTTGCTCGAGTTCAACCGGCCCGACGTGCGCGCCGTCGGCGTGCCGGGCGGTGGGGGCATCGCGACCGCAGCCGACCTGGCGATCTACTACCAGGCACTGCTGCACGACCCCCTCGGTCTGTGGAAGCCCGAGGTGCTCGCGGACGGCACCGGCAACATCCGCTGCACGTTGCCCGACGTGATGAAGGGCATCCCGTCGAACCGCAGCCTCGGGCTGATCATCGCCGGCGACGACGGTATGGGCGCCCTGCGGGGCATGGGACCGACGGTGTCGCCCCGGGCGTTCGGCCACAACGGCGCCGCGGGTCAGATCGCCTGGGCCGACCCGGACACCGGTGTGTCGTTCGCGCTCACCACGTCGGGCATCGACCCGCACTACCTGCGAGAGGGCCGTCGGACCGCCTCGCTCGCGGCGAAGGCCGGACTCTGCAGGAGCGCATCATGAAGCTCGGCGACCGACCCGGTCCACCAGAGGTGCACGTCGCCCGTCCCGCCGAGTGGCTGGTCATCGGCGAGATGCTCGGCGATGCCTTCCATGACGATCCGCTGTGGGAGTGGATGGGCCCGGATTCGCGACGTCGGCGTCGTCACCTGGGCTCCCTGTTCGCACAGGTGGTCAAGCCGTTGGTCGCGTCGGGGTGGGGACACACCAACGCGGACCGCTCCGGCGCAGCGGTGTGGGCTGCACCGGATCGCTGGAAGACCTCGAACCGAGAGGCCGTGCCGCTGATGCTGCCGTTCCTGCGGCTGGCCGGACTGTCGCACCTCCGCAGCGCCATGACGGCGATCGAGACGATGGAGAAGACCCATCCGACCGAACCGCACTGGTACCTCGAGATCGTCGGCGCCGATCCGTCCCGACGGGGCCAGGGCATCGGCTCGTCGCTGCTCACCCCGGGGGTGGAGCGCTGCGACGCCGAGGGCATGCCGGCGTACCTCGAGAGCTCCAAGAAGGAGAACATCCCCCTCTACGCCCGCTTCGGGTTCGAGGTGATGGACGAGGTCGTGCTCGCGCCGGGTGCGCCGCCGATCTGGCCCATGTGGCGCACCCCCCGCTGACCCCGATCCGCCACCTTCCCTCGAAATCCACTTCGTTCTCGAGGTGATCACCTCGAGAACGAAGTGGATCTGATGTCAGGAGGGGGCGAAGGCGGCGGCGCCCTGGGCCCAGGTGCGATCCAGATCCGAGACGTCCTGGAACCTGCCGTCGATCTCGAGGACGACCATGCCGTGGGCGAACGCCCACAGCGCCTGGGCCAGATGGGGTTCGCCCGTCACCAGGAAGAACGGTGTGCCCGCCCACTCCTCGAGCCCGTCGGGCAGCAGGTCCCTCGACAAGGGGCCGACGGTCGCCAGCCGGTACAGGTTGGGATGCTCCAGACCGATCCGGCGATAGGCCGCCAGCAACGACGCGACCGAGCCGGTCGGATCCGCCGGATCGACCGCCTCGTGCAGCTCGGCGCCCAACTGGGCGAAGGCGTCCTCGACCAGTGCGGAGCACAGCGCTGCCTTGTCGGGCAGGTGCTTGTAGATCGACGGCGCGCGGATCCCGAGCTCGTCGGCGACACGACGCATGGTCAGAGCGTCGGGTCCCTCGGCCTCGAGGATCGAGCCGGCGGCGGCGACGACCTCGGTCGCGCGTGGCGTCCGCGCCGTTCTGGCTGGCTGCACGCTCACGCGCCGGCCGTGGGGCGCAGGCGGAACACCGGGTGCTTCGGGGCGATCGATGCCAGCTCCTCGTCGCTCGAGGTGCCGTCGACGCCGTCGAAGAACATGCCGACCTCGGCCTTCCACTTCACGAGGTAGGCCCGCAGCACGTCGACCTTGTCGGCGTCGTCGAGCTCGACCGCGAGCAGCTCGGTGCGCCGTCGACCGACGGTGAGCGAGAGTCGACCGCCGTTGGCCCTGACGTTGCGGACCCACTGGCCGTTGCCGCGGGCCGAGACGAGGAACTGCTCGCCCGCGTGGTCGAGCAGGTTGACCGGGATCCGCTGCGGCTCGCCGCTCACACGGCCCGGCACCTCGAGGACCCGGCTGCCCCACACGCTGATGCCCCGGCGGGTCAGGAACGCGATGGCCCGGTTGTTGACGTTGCGGGTGAACCAACCCGGCGCTCGGTAGTGCGATCCGCTCGGAGTGGTCGTCTCGGTGGTGGATGTTCGAGCGCTCATGTCGATCTCCTGACCTCTGGCTCACCCTGTTAGCTTCTAACATGGGCTAACGGCGTTAGCCTGTCAAGGGGCAGGCCCCGCGGATTTCCGCTGACACGGACGGGGCGATGGGGCACGATGGTCCACGACCCGACGAGGAACGCCGCCATGACGGTCCTGCTGCTCAACGCCAGCTTCGAGCCACTCCGCGTGATCACCGTGCGCCGCGCGCTCGGACTGGTCATCGCGACCAAGGCGGACCTGATCGTCCCGATCGAGGACGAGGTCATCAGATCGACCGGTGGAGCGACGTTCGAGGTCCCCGCGGTGGTTCGTCTGCGACGGATGGTGCGCGTGCCGTTCCAGGCCACCGCGCCGCTGTCGCGCCGAGCCATCCAGACCCGCGACGGCCACCACTGCCAGGTCACCGGCTGCCAGCGCAAGGGCCAGACGATCGACCACGTGGTCCCGCGCTCGCGTGGCGGCACCCACGAGTGGCACAACGTGGCGCTCATGTGCGTGCGCCACAACTCGCTCAAGGGCGACCGCTCGCTCGAGGAGCTGGGTTGGAGCCTCAAGCGCGAGCCGGAGGCGCCCCGCGGTGCGCTGATCCTGCTGTCGCGTGCCGGCATCCGGGTCCCGCCCGCGTCCTGGGGCCCCTACCTGCCGGCGGTCTGAGGCGCCGGCGGGCATCGAACGTCGTGACATCGCGCCACGACTCACGTAAAGTGGAACACGTTCTAGTTTTTTGACCGCCAGATCGTCATCGACACGATGAGGAGCACACCATGTCGAAGCGCTCACCCTTCCCGATCCCCTTCGGCTGGTTCCAGGTCGCGTGGCCCGACGACGTGAAGATCGGCCAGGTCGTCCCGCTGGAGTACTTCGGCAAGCACCTCGCCCTCTGGCGCGACGACCACGGCGCGCCGCACGTCAACGACGCCTTCTGTCCGCACCTCGGCGCGCACTTCGGGCACGGCGGTTCGGTCGACGGCGAGGACCTCGTCTGCCCGTTCCACGGCTGGCGCTTCAACGCCGAGGGCCAGAACACACTCATCCCCTACTCGGAGCGCACCAACAAGAAGGCCTGCGTCCGCTCGTACCCGACCATCGAGCGCAACGGCCTCATCCTTGCGTGGTACCACCCCGACGCCGTCGAGCCGATGTGGGAGATCCCCGAGATCCCGGAGTTCAACGACCCCGAGAACTTCACCCCGATGATCACCAAGACCTACCGGGTCGAGGCGCCGTGGCAGGAGCTCGCAGAGAACGGCGTCGACTCCGCGCACTTCCGCTACGTGCACCACACCGAAGAGGTGCCCGAGCTCGAGTCCTACGTGATGGACGGACCGTTCTCGCACATGCGCTCGGCGCAGAAGTTCCCGACGCCCCGCGGCGTGGTCAACGGCCGCATCGACGCCGACTCCTACGGCCCGGGTGTCAGCTGCATCCACTTCTCCGGCATCATCGACACCGTCCTGATGGGCTGCAACGTCCCGATCGACGACTCGACGTGCGAGATGCGCTTCAGCTTCACCGTCCGAAAGCTCGGTGACGACGAGGCGCTCAACTCGAGCGTCGGCCAGGCCTTCGTCGACGAGGTCGGCAAGCAGGTCGAGGAGGACAAGCCGATCTGGGAGAACAAGGCCCACCTCGTGCGACCGGCGCTGGCCGACACCGATGGCCCGTTCACCAAGTTCCGTCGCTGGGCCTCGCAGTTCTACGCCGAGGGCGTCGACGACTCCGCACTGGTCTACGAGCCCCAGGGCAGCTTCCCGGCCGAGACCGTCGTGACGGCCTCCCGCAAGCACGGCTCGGATCCGTTCGCGAACGACTGATCCGGTCCCGCTCCACGTCGCAGCCGATCGGCGCGTCGGACGGTCGCACTGCGACTGCCCGGTGCGCCGATCGTCGCGTCCGGGCTCAGTGCTTGGACGGTGGCACCGTCCAACCGGACCCACCGTCGTCGCTCTCGGGCGGCGCGGCGGGTGGCGGTGCGGCAGGCGGCGTCTCGGGCGGTGACCCGTAGGACGGAGGCCCGGCAGGCGGCGGGTCGTAGGACGGCGGCTGCTGGGGGTACTCCTGGCCGTACGGACCCGGCGGCTGGGGGTACTGCTGCGGATGCGGCTGTTGGGGGTAGGGCTGCTGCGGGTACTGCTGCTGCGGATGGTGCTGGCCGTACGGCTGCTGGGGCTGCGGGGGGTAGGGCGGATACTGCTGCCCGTACGGGTACTGCGGCGTCCGGCGCCCACGAGCGCGCAGGACGAATCCGATGATGAGCAGCGCCAGACCCACCACGAACATCAGGCCCGCCACCGCGATGATGCCCAGCGCGCCGAAGATCGCACCGAAGTCCTCGAAGACCTCGGTCGGACGCAGCACCCGACCGACGGTGAAGCTCACCCCCGACGATGCGGACGGCTCGCCGGCCACCGTGCACTCGGCGACGTACTCACCAGGCTGCACACGAGCGACGACCAGCACCAGATCCGAGGTGGTGTTGCCGTTCAGGAACAGCGCGTCGTCACTCCGGGCACGAGTCGACAGGTCCTCGCCGCCGAGCTCGTCGGAGTCGGACGCGCTCGAGATCGTGCAGTCCGGCTCGGGTGAGGCCCCCCGGGGGATCGCGACCCCGACGGTCATCTCGCCGGACTTGTCGGAACCGTCGAGGCGCTCGAGCACCTCGAACTCGAGCGTGCCGGGGACGAGTCGATCGCGTGAGCCGTCGATCGCGACGCCCCGGTTCAGGTCCTGGACGTCGAT
>JAFAFN010000280.1 GCA_023423475.1 Actinomycetes bacterium
GCCCCCCCCCCCCCCCCCGGGGCCCGGCCCCCCCCCCGCGACTCGACCCCGGCGAGAGAGGGGAACCGGGGCCGAGCGCTTGGGGTTGTGTGCACAGGCCGGAGACGGGCTCGATTCCTGCTTTGGCGAGCAGGGCACCTCGTCCACGGACGATCGGCTCATGCCCGGGTCCGACTCGCCCCAAACCAGGAAGTTCGGAATTTCTCGGGCCCGGAGCGCGAGCGGGCCTCAGCGGGTGAGGCAGCGGCGAAGGAACTCGTCCTGACGTCCGTTCGCGATCGTGGTGACCAGCGACGGGAAACCGTTGAACCCGTGGATCGCCTCGGGGTAGATCTCGAGCTCGGATCGGTTCCCGGCGTGCTCCCAACGTGCTGCCATGAAGAGTGAGTCGTCGAGCAGCATGTCGAGCGTCCCGACGCTGAAGAGCGCGGGCGGCAACCCCGAGAGGTCCGCGTACAGCGGCGACACCGACGGGTCCTGCCGCTCGACGATCGTCGTGCCGGGCAGGCTCTGCTCGACGAACCAGTCGACGATCGGGCCCGAGAGCACCAGGTTGCGCTCACCCCAGGACCGCTGACTCGGCGTGCCGCCGAGGTCGTAGGCCCCGTAGCTCAGGTTCGCTCCGAGGAAGCGCTCCACCGCGGCGCCGGCGTCGCGCAGGCGCAGCAGGGTCAGCACCGACAGGTGGGCCCCGGCGGACTCGCCGCCGATCAGCAGGTTCGTCGAGCCGAGGTCGGCCGCTGCGCCGTCGAGCAGCCAGCGAGCGACCGCCTCGCAGTCGTCCATCGCCGCGGGGAAGGGATGCTCGGGAGCGAGCCGGTAGTCGACGCTCACCACCGCCAGCCCCAGTCCTTCGGCAATGGCGGCCAGGCGGACGTCCTGCTGGTCCGACGCGCCGAGCACCCATCCGCCGCCGTGGATGTGCAGGAACACGCCATCGACGGCCTCGGGCACGAACACCCGTACCGGCACGTCGCCGGTGGGCGCCGGCACGACGACGTCGCGTGCCCAGTCGACCCGCACGGGCTCCGGGAAGATGCCCTCGCCCGTCGCTCGCGCCCGGCGTGTCTCGACGGGGTCGACGGTGTGCACCGACGGCACCGATGCGAGCACGTCCTCGAGGAACTGGTTCATCTGCCGCGCCTCGGCGAGTGCGGCCTCTGGTAGTTCGACGATCATCCTGTACGTCCCCCTGTGGTCGACCGCCGGGTTCGGTCCCGGCCGTGCGGTTCCGGCGCAGCATAGGAAGCCGGATCGGGCGGTCGCGGTCCCGCAGGAATCGATCCGGGTCCCGATAGATTCGACGGAGACCTTCGACAGGTCCTGGAGGGAAGATCACCGTGAAGCCGCAGTTGACGATCGAACAGGCACAGAAGGCAGCGAGCTACTTCGCTCCCCTGGCGGGTTCGCCCGGATCACCGCTCGAGACCTCCGAGCTGCTCCGGTCGCTCGGACCGTCGCTGATGCCGCACAACTCGATGCAGCAGGGCGTGGCCAGCGGCATCGCCGTGCTCATGGCACGAGGCGTGAGCAACAAGGTCAACCGCACCGCCGACCGCCTGACGCCGAACAGCGACTCACTCGCCCAGCGCATCGGTGTCCGCGCGGCGATCGCGGGGATCGCGTATGCGGCTCGGCGCACACCCGACCCCGACGACACGGCGTTGCCGGCAGCCATCACCCGCTTCGCGGGAGAGCTGATCGAGGGCGGCGCCCTCGGCGGCATCGTCTACGAGCTCGCCTCGGCGGCCCAGCGGCGCACGACGAGCACCAAGCGCGGGGCGCTGATCAGCCTCGGCGTCACCGGCGCAGCCCTCGGCTTCGGGCTCTACAAGTCCCGCAAGTCCCTCGGCGCACGGCGCGACTTCTTCACCGACGAGCTCGACCAGCTGCCCCTGACCCTGCCGAAGTCGCTCGCCATCACCGCCGCCATGACCGGCGTCGGCACCGGCGTCGTGGCCTCGTACCGCGGGACCCGCGGCGGGTTCGAGAAGTTCTTCGGCCCGGGCATCGTGCACACGGGACTGGCACGTGCGGTCAACGCGACCGCCTGGGCCGCGGGCCTCACCGGGCTCTACTGGGCAGGCATCTCCTACATCGGGCGCTCGAACGAGAAGATCGACCCCGGCTACGCGGATCCGCCGACCTCGCCGTTGGTCTCGGGCTCGAAGGCCAGCCTGGTCCGCTACGAGGACCTGGGCCAGCAGGGTCGCCGGTACGTCACCGACGTCATGACGCCCGAGCTGATCGAGTCGACCATGGGCGAACCCGCGGTCGCCGCGCCGATCCGTGTCTACGTGGGCTTCGACGGCCAGCCGCTGTACCCCGCGGGTCGCAGCGAGACCGCGCTCGAGGAGCTCGAGCGCACCGGCGCCTACGACCGCGGCACCCTGCTGCTCGTCTCGCCCACCGGTACCGGCTGGGTCGACCACACGATGATCGAGTCGGCCGAGTTCTTCACCCGCGGCGACATCGCAACCGTCTGCATCCAGTACGGCCGGTTCCCCTCGTTCCTCTCGTTGCAGAAGGTCCGCGCGGGCCGTCAGCAGTTCCGTCAGCTCGTCTGGGGTGTCCACCAGCGCCTCGCCGGCATGCCCGAGGACGAGCGCCCCAAGGTCCTCGTGTTCGGCGAGAGCCTCGGTGCCTGGGCGTCGTCGGACGTCATCATGAAGCAGGGCGTCGCAGGACTCGACCACTACGGCATCGACCGGGCGCTCTGGTTCGGCATGCCCCAGCTCGCCCGGTGGTCCGCTGCGGGCATGTACCGCCCCGGACAGCTCACACCGGCGGGGACCGTGGGTGTGTTCGACCGCTGGGAGCAGCTCGAGAAGCTGAGCCCCGAGCAGCGCGACGACCTTCGCATCGTGCAGCTGAGCCACGACAACGACCCGATCACGCTGGTCACGCCGACACTCCTCTACCGAAAGCCGGACTGGCTGGGTGAGGAGCGCGGTCGCAACGTGCCGACCGAGCAGCGCTGGACGCCGGGCATCACCTTCATCCAGACGCTCGTCGACGCGGCGAACGCCATGCGCGACGTGCCGGGCGAGTTCCGCTCGACCGGCCACGACTACCGCGCCGACACCGCTCGCTTCGTCGCCGAGGGCTACCGACTCCCGTACACCGAGGAGCAGCTGGCCGCGGTCGAGAAGATCCTGCGAGCGCTCGAGGTCGAACGCGCCCAGCGCATCAAGCCACCGAAGGCCGCCGAGCCGGAGCCCATCGCTCCGCCCGCCCAGCGGACCGAGCAGCACCGCCAGAGTGCACACCACCTGCCCCGCCTGCACGGCACCCACACGGCGGGCGCCCGTTGGCTCGACGCCCTCTCGGGCAATTCGCACAAGGGCTGAGGAC
>JAFAFN010000310.1 GCA_023423475.1 Actinomycetes bacterium
TGGCGCGCGGCCCTCCAGGTCGGGTGAGCGCCGAGTCGACCTGGCGGCGCAGCGCGGTGACCTCGGCGGCGAGCGCTTCGACCTGGTCGTCGTGCACCGTCGCGACGTCCTCGAGCAGGGCGGCCTGGTGACGCGCGATCCGAGCCAGTCCTAGCCGGATCCTCGGTCGTGGACGCTCCGGCCACAGCGTCACCGTAGCGACCGACCCGACGACGCCGGCGACGAGCCAGCCCGCCACCCGTCCGCCGATGTCGGGCGTCGTGGCGGGCACCATCACCGAGATCACTGCAGCGAGCACGAGGCCCTTGCCGCCCGCAGCGGCGTACCCGCCGAAGACCCCGGCGAAGGTCATCACGAAGCCGACGCCGAACGCCACCGCCGCCGACGCGTAGGGGTCACCCGAGGCCGCGCTGCCGAGCGCGACGATGCCCGCACCGACCAAGGTGAATCCGATCCCGAGGCCGAAGCGCACGCGGAGCGGACCGGCGAAGTTCGCGAAGCTCAGCAGCGCGAGCGACCCGAACGAGGCGAAGGTGCCGAATCCCGGATCGGTGATGACGGTGCGACCCAGCGCCGTCATGAGCGTCAGCACCACCGCGACCCGCGCCGCGGTGCGCAGCGTGGCGTGACCGGGGTCGGCGAAACGGCCCGTCGCAGCGGCCGGTGGAGTGTCGGTCAATAGCTCTCGTCGTCCAGGACCACCCTGCCCCGGAAGAAGTAGTAGACGCCCGCGGTGTACATCAGCACGAACGGCATGCCGATCAGCGCGATGACCGTCATGACCTGCAGCGTCGGCTCGGCGGACGCCGCGTTGTGCACCGTGAGGTCGAAGGCCGTGTCGGTCGATGACGGCAGCATCACGGGGTAGAGGCCGGCGGCCACGGTGGCCATGAGCAGACCGATCATGGTCGCCGACGCGAGGAACGCCGAGAGGTACCGCTGGTGGTGGATCTGACGCCAGGCCGCGAGAGCGGCGAGCAGTGCGAGGAACGGGAACACGCCGATCCAGAGCCGATCCGCGTAGCGGTCCGCGATCGGGTTGTCGAGCAGCAGGGTCCAGACGATCAACACGGTCATCAGCACGAAGAACGCGGCCATGAGCTTGGGGACCAGTGCCGTGACCCGGCCGAGCAACTCGCCGCCGACCTTCAGCGTCAGGAAGATCGAGCCGTGCAGGGACAGCATCACCACCGCGGTGACACCGAGCGCGATCGCGTACGGGTTCAACAGGTGCAGCAGGTCGATGTACATGTTGCCGTCGGCATCGATCGGGACGCCGATGATGACGTTGCCGAGTGCCACGCCGAGCAGGACGGTGATGCCGAGCGACGAACCGAAGAAGAACCAGTCCCACGTCGCGCGCCAGCGCGGACTCGAACGCTTGGAGCGGAACTCGATCGCGACGGTGCGCAGGATCAGCACCAGCAGCACGAGCATCATCGCCAGGTAGAACCCGCTGAAGAGCGAGGCGTAGACGAGGGGGAACGCAGCGAAGAGCGCGCCGCCGCCGAGCACCAGCCAGACCTCGTTGCCGTCCCAGACCGGGCCGATGCTGTTGAGCAGGTAGCGCTTGTCCTCGTCCGACTTCGCGACGACCGGACCGAGCATGCCGACCCCGAGGTCGAAGCCGTCGAGGATCACATAGCCACCGATGATGATGACGTAGAGCACGAACCAGAGCGTGTTGAGCCACATGGTCAGGAACCTCCGCTCGACACACGCGAACGATGACGGAAGATCTCACCGAAGGAGTCGGGCAGCGACTCGGTGTGGTCCTCGTCGGGAGGGTCGGGTGGACCCTCCTTGATCTTCTTGTTGAGCAGGAAGAAGAAGACCGCGGCGACCGCGGCGTAGAGCACGACGAACATCGCGATCGAGAAGAACACCTGACCCCAACCCACGTTCGGGCTGAAGGCCTCGTCGGTGCGCAGGAGCTGCCACACGATCCACGGCTGTCGGCCGAACTCGGCGGTCCACCAGCCCGACAGCGTCGCGAGCTGGGTCAGCCCGATCGAGACCACGAAGATCCAGAGCATCCAGCGCTGGGTCCAGAGCTTGCGCTTCCAGATCCACAACAGGCACCCCATGGCGCCGATGGCGATGAACACCATGCCGAGGTTGATCATCAGGTGGTACATCTGGAACACGAGCGGCACGTTCGGTCGGTCGTCGGCCGGGAACTCATCGAGCCCCTTGATCTCGGTGCTGGTGCTCTTGCCGGTGAGCAGGCTGAGCAGGCACGGGACCTTGAGGCCGGTCGTCGTCTCGGTGCCGGGGTTGGTCCAGCCGAAGACGGTCATCGGTGCGCAGTCGCGGGTCTGGTAGACGCCCTCCATCGCGGCGAGCTTCTCGGGCTGGTAGGTCGCGACCTCTTCGGCCTGGTTGGCGCCGAAGACCACGACCTGCAGCACGGCGAGCACGGCGAAGATCGGCAGCGCCACCCGGATCATCGTCTTGGCGAGCTCCTCGTGGCGCTTCTTGAGCAGGTAGAAGGCCGCGATGCTCAACACGAGCGAGGCACCCACCATCCACGAGGCGACCAGCGTGTGGAAGAAGCGGGGCCCGAACGACGGCGTGAAGACCACCTCTCGGAAGCTGGTCATGAACGCCTGGTCACCGTGTCCGACGTCGCGGATCTCGTAGCCCCGAGGGGTCTGCATCCACGAGTTCGCCATGACGATCCACGTGGCGCTGATGGTCGCGCCGGCGACGACCATGGTCGTCGCGAACAGCCAGAGCTTGTTGCCCAGACGTTGCCCGCCGAAGAGCATCAGCCCGAGGAACCCGCCCTCGAGCATGAAGGCGAAGATGCCCTCGGCCGCGAGCAGGCTGCCGAAGATGTTGCCGACGTAACGGGAGTAGACCGACCAGTTCGTACCGAACTGGAACTCCTGGACGATGCCCGTCGCGATGCCCATGGCGAAGATGAGGCCGTAGATCTTCGTCCAGAACAGCGACAGCTGGCGCCACTTCGGGTCCTTGGTGCGGACCGACTGCACGCCGAAGATGATCAGCAGCAGCCCGAGCCCGAGCGACATGGGCGGGAAGATGAAGTGGAAGCTGATCGTCAGGCCGAACTGGATCCGGTGCAGGATCTCCGCGTCCATGTGCAGTCCCTCCACGTCGAACGAGTGGACAGGGATCACCGTACCGGTCGTTCCGTGACGGGCCGGCCATCGTGCTCGATGATGCGAGAACCACCCCGTGTCGTCGCTCGATGGTCGCGACCGCACACCCGACGACGAAGAAACCCCCGAACCTGAGGGTTCGAGGGTTTCCGATGTCCCGAGACATCACACTGGCGGAGAGGGTGGGATTCGAACCCACGGTGAGGTTGCCCCCACACCTCCTTAGCAGGGAGGCCCGTTCGACCTGGCTCCGGCACCTCTCCAGGGACCGATCACTGTACCGTCAGATCCGCACCGCCCACCAAGAGGCAGTTCCGCACCGCCACCGAGAGGAACCCGGAGCAGCGTGAAGGCCCTCGTCTCGATCCTGACGACCCTGGCGAGCCCCCTCCGCCGTCGCAACGCACGGGTCGTGGTCTGGCTCGTCGGTGCCCTGGTCGCCCTCGTCGCGCTGTACTCGGTGATCTTCCACGTGATCATGGAGCGCGAGGGCCAGCAGCACAGCTGGGCCACCGGCGTCTACTGGACGCTCACCGTCATGTCGACGCTCGGGTTCGGCGACATCACCTTCCAGTCCGACGCGGGGCGCATCTTCTCGGTGATCGTGCTGGTCAGCGGCGCGCTGTTCATCCTCGTGCTGCTGCCGTTCGCCTTCATCCAGTTCCTGTTCCTGCCGTGGATGGCCGCGCGGGACGCACTCAGGGCACCCCGCAAGCTGCCGGCGGACACCTCGGACCACATCGTGTTGACCCAGCTCGGCGCCGTCACCGACGCGCTCATCGAGCGTGCCCGCCACGCGCACGTCCCGTACGTCCTGCTCGTCGCCGACCTGAACGAGGCCCTCAGCCTGTTCGACCAGGGCTACAAGGTGATGGTCGGCGAGCTCGACGACCCGGAGACCTACCGGGCGGCACGGATCGACGCGGCGGCCATGCTCGCGACGAGCCAGCCCGACACGACCAACACGAACATCGTGTTCACCGTGCGGGAGATCAACTCGACCGTGCCGATCGTCGCGACGGCGTCGACCGACGCGGCGGTCGACGTGCTCGAACTCGCGGGGTGCGACACGGTGCTGCGGATGGGCGAGCTGCTCGGTCATGCGCTGGGTCGTCGTGTGCTCGGCGGTGACCGTCGCTCGCACGTCGTCGGTGCGTTCGACGAGCTGCTCGTCGCCGAGGCCTCGGCGGTGGGCACCGACATGGTCGGCCGTCGCCTGTCCGAGGTCGACCTGCGCGGCCGCTTCAACGTCACCGTCGCCGGCATCTGGCAGCGCGGCACCTTCGAGCTGCCCGGCCCCGACACCGTGATCGACGACACCGACGTGCTCATCCTGGCCGGCTCGGCCGAGCAGCTCGGCTCCTACGACGAGGCCTTCGGGGTGAAGGGCCACAGCATCGACAACGGCGTGATCATCGTGGGCGGCGGGCGAGTCGGCCGGGCCGCGGCGCGCATGCTCACGACCGCCGGCGCCGACTGCAAGATCATCGAGGAGCAGGCGGACCGCATCCGCGACCCCGAGCGCTACGTGCACGGCAGCGCGGCCGAGATCAGCGTGCTCAACGCGGCGGGTCTCGAGGATGCGTGCGCGGTGCTGATCACCACCCACGACGACGACGTCAACGTGTTCCTCACCATCTACTGCCGTCGCCTGCGTCCCGACATCCAGATCATCGCCAGGGCGAACCTCGACCGGAACGTCGCGACGCTCAACCGTGCGGGCGCGGACGCCGTGCTGTCGTACGCGTCGCTCGGAGCGACGGCGATCTGGAACGTGCTGGGTCTCAACGACTCGCTCGTGCTCGCCGAGGGACTCGACATGTTCCAGACGCCGGTGCCCGACGCCATGGCCGGTCGGACCCTCGCCGAGATGGCGGTGCGTCAGACGACCGGCTGCAACATCGTCGCGATCGCCACGGGTCCCGAGGGCGCCGAGATGATCACCACGCCGGACCCGGAGGCGCCGCTGCCCGCGGACGCCCAGCTCGTGGTCATCGGCGACTCCGCCTCGCAGCAGAAGTTCCTCGACGCCTACCCGGTCTTCCGTGGTCGCAAGGTGCGTCCTGCGGTCGAGCGCGTCGACCCGCCGCGCTGATCCCTGACGAAGCTGGTCCGAGACGAAGCTGATCCGGGACGAAGCTGATCCGGGACCCGAGCGCGCCTCCCGGGGTCGACGCGGCCAACTGTCCGGTAGCTTGAGCGCATCTCCGGCCAACTCACCGACCCCATCGTCGACGGCTCACTGCGGCGCCGCAGCACCTCGATGCTGTGGGCCCGGCTGCTGTTGGTCGCAGCGCTCTTCCTCGTGGGCCTCGGCGCCTCTGCATACGCGTGGCAGCGCGCCGAGGTCGACACCCGCCAGGCCGAGGTCGTCCTGGCGGACCGCGCCGCCGCAACCATCACGTCCTCGGCCGAGACGGTCATCGCCGGCCTCGGCGGCGCGGCGGGGATGGTCGACGAGGACGGCGACGTGCGGCGGGGTTCGTTCGAGGCGTTCCGCAACGACGTCGCCGAGGTCTCGACGCTCGACGCGCTCGCCTACATCCCGGTGATCTCCGGCGAGGAACGAGCGGAGTTCGAGGCGGCGACCGGACGGCAGATCCACGTCCTGGTGGACGAAGGTCTCGTGCCGTCGCCCGAACGCGACCGGTACGCACCTGTGCAGTGGCTCGGTCCGGTCGACCCGCTGACCTCGATCCTCATCGGCGTCGACGTGACCGCCAGCCCCATCGCGTCGAACGAGGCCGAGCGGGCGACCGACACCGGCGACACCGTGGTCACGCGAGCGCTGGCGCTCGGCGACGACATGACGCTCTTCTTCATCATCAAGCCGCTGTACCGGCCGGGTGTCGAGGGCGACACCGCCGAGTCGCGCCGTGCCGCCCACGTGGGGTTCGTCGCGAGTGCGTATCCGGGCTCGGACCTGATCGCGGATGTCGTCGACGTCGATCCGGATCTCCGACTCCGCCTGAGCGACGACGGCCAGGTGTTGGCCGAGACCGACCCGCCGCCGTCGGACGATCCCGTCGAGCGGACCATCGAGGTCGGCGGCAGGACCTGGACGCTCGAGGTCAGCGACGGACGTGCGGTGGAGCACGACCTGGCGCTGTTCCTGTTCGGCGTGACCCTGGTGCTGAGCGGCGCGTTGCTGATCCTCGTGCTGCGCGGCGCCGCGCACGACCGGTCGATGAACCGGGTCGTCGGTCTGGTCAGCTCGACCGCCGAGCTCGGTCATCAGCTGGCGAGCGCTGCCACCGTCGGCGAGGTCGCCGGCGTGATCTCGTCGGATGTGGCCCCCGCGCTGCGCGCCACGTCGGCCCGCCTGACCGTGGTCGACGACGACCCCGCCTCGGATGCGAACCCGTCGGCGGGCGGCGTGACGACCTATCCAGAGGAGCGCCGTGCGACGCTGCTGCTCGACGGCGGTGACGACGCGACCGACGCCCTTGTCGAGATCGAGTGGGCGAGGGTCCGCTTCGACGACACCATGGTCGCGACGCTCCAGACGTTGGCCGAGCTGTGCGAGCAGACCTTCCAACGTGCGATCGGCACCGACCTCGTGGCGCTGCGCTCGGACCGGCTCGCCCGCCTGGCCGAGTCGCTCGCGGGCGCCACGACGCTCGACGAGGTGGCGGCCGTCATCACCGGCCCAGGACGTCTGCCCGTCGGTGCAGCGTCCGCGAGCCTCGGCGTGGCCGACCACGCCCGCGGCGTGCTCGAGGTGTACCACGGCGACACCGTGGACGCGTCGGTGAAGGAGCGCTTCGCCGGGCCGCAGCTCTCGGCGTCGCTCGCGTTCACCGACGCGGCACGCACCGGCCGACCGGTGCTGTTCGAGGACATGGACTCCTACCGCGCCGAGTACCCCGAATCCGGCGCGACCACGGCGAGCCTCGGCGACGGTGCGCGCGCCGCGCTGCCCCTGCGTGACGGCGACCGCTCGATCGGCGCGGTGGTGTTCGCCTGGGACACCGCGCGGATCTTCGACGACGCGCTGCGGGCGACGCTGTCGACCATCGCCGAGATGGCCACCCAGTCGGTGATCAGGGCGTCGATGACCGAGGCGCAGGCCGACGACGCCCGACACAGCCGCGACCTGGCCGAGCTCGCCGAGCAGCTGGCCCGTGTCGCCCGCGTCGAGGAGCTGGCCGACGCGGTGCTCGCCCACGCCCCGACACCGGTCGGCGCGATGACGGCGAACCTCGCGCTGGTCGAGGATGGTGCCGTGCCCGTGACGCCGCTGCCGCCGTTCCCCTCGGGCGGCGTCGACCAGGTCGCACTGCGGGCGCTCGAGCAGGACCTTCCGGGCATGGAGGCCATCCGCGGCGGTGCACCGGTGGTGCTGTCCTCGCTCGAGACCGTCACCGAGCGGTACCCGGGGCGGTACTCCGATGCCGTGCAGGCCCTCGGAGCGAACGCGACCGTGCACCTCCCGCTGCTCGGGGCCGACTCGACGCCGCTGGGTGCGATCGGGTTCGCGTGGCGGGTCGCTCCTGCCTTCAGCGACACCGAGATGTCGACGCTGCGGACCATCTCGGAGCTGATCAGCCAGACCCTGGAACGAGTGCGTCTCGGCGAGGCCGAGCACCAGGTCGTCGCCGGACTGCAGCACCGCGTCACCCTGCCGCTCGCGCCGTCCGACACGCTCGACGTGGCCGAGCGGTACCTGCCGTCGTCCTCGCCCGTCGGGATGGGCGGCGACTGGTACGACGGCGTGGTGCTGCCCGACGGTCGCTACCTGGTCGTCATTGGCGACATCGCGGGGCACGGGATCGAAGCAGTCGCCGACATGATCCAGGTGCGCTCGATCGTGAACGCACTCGCCCGCGGCGGGGTGCCGCTCGGCGAGGTGTTCCCACATGCGTCGTCGTTGCTCGTCGGTGGTCGCGATCTGGTCACGGCGAGCGTCGCGGTGGCATTGGTCGACCCGGCGGCGAGCTCTGTCGAGTACGTCTCGGCGGGGCATCCTCCGATGCTGCTGCGGCGACCCGACGGCGTCGTCGAGGTGCTCGGCGACGGCCGTCAGTCGTTGCTCGGGCTCCCCGCCCGCGACGTCACCCCGGGTGTCGCGGCCTTCACGAGCGGGTCGGTCCTGGTCGCGTACACCGACGGACTCGTGGAGCGCCGCGGCGAGTCGATCGACGACTCGGTCGCCCGCCTCTCGTCGATCGTCGCCGAGACCGTCGACGGGACCGCCGGGCTGGACGTCGAGCTCGACCGCATGCTCTCGGCCTGTCTCGGCGACGCCGAACCGGACGACGACGTCGCGGTGGTGCTCGTCCGCCGGCCCTGACGGGGCGATCCGGTCCGCCACGGGTCCTACCCTGTGGCCGTGATCCCGTTGGAGCGTGCCGTCGAACTCGTGTCGTCCCTCGTGCAGCCGCTGCCCTCGGAGCCGCTCGAGCTGGCTCGTGCCCGCGGCTCGGTGCTGGCGGAGGACCTGGTCGCGACGGTCGACACCCCACCCTTCGACGCCTCGGCGATGGACGGGTACGCGCTCCGCAGCGAGGACGTGGCCACCGCACCGACGGAGCTGCGCGTCGTCGCCACGTCGTCGAGCGGACACCCCACCGCCGTGTCCGTCGACGCCGGCACCGCGGTGCGCATCCTCACCGGCGCGGTGGTACCCGAGGGCGCCGATGCCGTGGTGCCCGTCGAGGCCACCGACGCGGGGCTCGACGTGGTGACGGTGTCGGCCGTGCCGACACCCGGACAGCACATCCGGCGACGTGGCGAGGTCGGCCGCAGCGGCGAGCTGCTCGTCGCCGCATCGACCCTGCTCACCGCGGGTCATCTCGGTGTCGCCGCCTCGACGGGGCGGACCGAGCTGCGGGTGCACCGTCGCCCGCGGGTGGCGATCGTGACGACCGGCGACGAGCTGGTGGCGCCGGGCGACGGCGAGCTCGGCCCGGGTCAGATCTTCGACTCGAACAGCACCCTCGCCGAGCAGCTGGTGCGCAGCGCGGACGGTCGCACCGAGGTCGTGCACGCCGAGGACGATGCCGCGGCACTCGGCGCGCTGCTGGAGCGTCTCGCCCCAGAGGTCGACCTCATCCTCACCACGGGCGGCATCTCGATGGGCGCCGAGTTCGATCCGCTGCGAGCCGCGCTCGAGGAGCACCCCGTGCGCTTCGAGCAGGTCGCGATCCGCCCGGCCAAGCCGCTCGCGTTCGGCACGATCGGCTCCGCCGCCTACGTCGGCCTGCCCGGCAACCCGGTGTCGGTCGTCGTCGCGTTCGAGCTGTTCGTCCGGCCACTGCTGTCCCGACTCCGCGGACTCGGGCCCGTCGGCACGCCGCGGTCCGGCGGCGTGCTCGCCGACGGGTTCTCGCTGCCCGGTGACGCGAAGACCCACCTGGTCCCGATCGTCGAACGGGTCGACGGCACGTGGTCACGGAACGAGATGGCAGGTTCGCACGCCCTGGTCGCGATCGCCTCGGCCGACGCACTCGCCGTGGTGCCGGCCGAGATCCGCTCGGTCGCTGCGGGAGCGACGGTCGAGATCCTCCCGCTGTGGACCTGAGCTACGGCTCGAACCTGGCGAGGTCCTCCGGCGCGTCGACGTCGAGGAACGACACGCCGTCGGGGTCGACCACCGACCACTCGGGTGGCTCGACCCACTCGACGCGCAACTCGTCGAGCAGTCCTCGCATGCTGCGGTGGCCGTCGTCGACCCGACGCGCCGCGACCGTCGCGACCTCGGCTCGGTAGCAGGCGACGAGCGGCTCCGGTCCGCTCGGACCGATCGGCACGACGGCATCGGCCGTCGAGGTCGAGCCCATCCGTGCGACGAGCAGCGCGAGCAGGTCCGGGACGAGCGCCGGGTGGTCGCCCGCGACGACCAGTGAGCGTCCCGCGCCGACCACGGCGAGTCCGTGGGCGACCGCCGCAGCAGGGCCGAGGAAGCGGACCGGCTCGACCTCGTGGCGCACACCCGGTGGCGCCCAGGGACCCACGACGACGGCGTCGTCCAACGGGACCAGGGTCCGAGCGGCGGCGACCGCCCCGAGGACGTGGTCGAGCACCGCGGATCCGCTCAGCTCGGCCCGGGTCTTGTCGCTCCCGAACCTCGACGAGCGCCCGCCCGCCAGCACGACCACGCCGATCCGATCCACCGCACCCACTTGTAGCATCCGGTGCATGGCCGACGACGACTTCGACACCGACTGGATCGAGACCTTCGCGGCGGCCGCCGGCCTCGGTCCCCTCGATGCCACGCAGGTCGACGCGCTGCTCGCACTCGCGGGTGACGCCGCCCACGACAGCGGAGATCGTCGCAACGCGCCGATCTCGTGTTTCCTGCGGGGACTGCAACTCGGGCGGGCCGGCACCGAGCCCACCGCACAGGCGATCCGTGGCGATCGATCCTGAGCGGGTGCGCCCCGCGAGGGCCGGGCGGGTGGAGCGGACGCTCGTCACCCGCTACGCCGCGGACGGCACCACTCGACGTTCCCCGGACGAGCTGATCGTCGAGGAGCCGCTCGCGATCGAGCTCGACGGCGTCCGGGTCGCCACGACGATGCGCACACCCGGTCACGACTTCGAGCTCGCCGCCGGGTTCTGCTTCACCGACGGACTGCTCGCCGGCGCGCCGGTACTGCGGTGTCGCTACTGCGGCAACGGCTCCGCCTACGACACCGACTACAACGTCGTCACCGTGCACACCGGAGGGCGTGCACCGACACCCACCGCGCGGTTGACCACCACCTCGTCATCCTGCGGCCTGTGCGGTTCGCAGACGATCGACGAGCTCGCGGACCGGTTGTCGCCGCTCGTCGGTGTCGAGCCGTTCCCCCTCGAGCTGCTCGTCGACCTGCCCGAGCGCGCCCGTGCCCACCAGCCGACCTTCGATCGCACGGGAGCGGTGCACGCAGCGGCGGCCTTCGACCGTCGGGGGGAGGCGGTGGTCGTGCGAGAGGACATCGGGCGCCACAACGCCGTCGACAAGGTCGTCGGATCGCTGCTGCTCGAGGGCCGCCTCGAACCGGTCGACGGTGCGGGTGTCCGTCCGACCGCGGACATGGCGCTCTACGTCAGCGGACGCGCGTCCTTCGAGATGGTGCAGAAGGCCTGGGCGGCGGGCTTCGCCGCGGTGGTCGCGGTCAGCGCCCCCTCGGCGCTCGCGGTCCGCACCGCGAACCTCGCGAACCTGCAGCTCGCCGGCTTCGTCCGGAAGGGCGCGATGAACGTCTACTCGCCCGGCGGCGGCTGACCGACCCGGACCTGCCCGCCGTCCACCTCCAGGACCAGATCGGGGGTGCCCACACCTGCGGCGTGATGTGCGATGTGGATGGTCGTGCGATCAGCGCGCCAGCGCGCCACTCCGTCGAGCACTCGGGACTCGGTGGCTGGATCCAGGTGGGCCGTGGCCTCGTCCAGCACGAGGATCGACGACTCGGCCAGCAGGGCCCGGGCGATCATGAGGCGCTGCCGCTCGCCACCGCTGAGCAGCTTGCCGTCCTCGCCGGTCCTGGCGTCGAGACCACCGGGGACCTCGGCGAGCCACCGGTCGAGCGCGACCGCGGCGCACACCTCGACGAGCCGGTCGTCGTCCGCGAGTGAGTCGCCGAGCAGCAGGTTGTCCCGGACCGTGGTGTCGAACAGGTGGTCGTGCTGCGCGACGACGGCGACCGCGGAACGGGCGGCGGCGAACGGCACGTCGCGCACGTCGACGTCGTCGATCAGGATCGTGCCGCGCTGCGGTTCCCAGAAGCGCAGCAGCAGCGAGGGGATCGTGGACTTGCCGGCGCCGCTGGGCCCGACGAGTGCCACGTCGGCACCCGCAGGGATCCTGAAGCTCGCGCCGGTGAGGACCTCGTCGCGCGTCGCGAGGTAGCGGAACCCGACGTCGCGGAACTCGATCGAGCCGACACCGGACAGCGAGGGGGCAGCGTCACCCGAGCGGTCGACGACGCTCGGGGTCCGGTCGACCAGCTCGAGGAGCCGACCCGCCGCGCTGCGGTTCCCAGAAGCGCAGCAGCAGCGAG
>JAFAFN010000306.1 GCA_023423475.1 Actinomycetes bacterium
CCGCCGCCTCGGTCCGGTGACGATCGTGCACGACGGTCCGTTGACCGCCGCCGAGGAACGGCTGCTCCCCCAGCTCGTCGGCAACGACATCTCACTGCTCGAGGTACGTCCCGGCACCGGCGTCGCGGTGGACCGGGTCCTGCTGCCCGGTTACGTGACCCGGCCAGCATCTGGCGCGATCCCGAGCTGGTATCGCCGGTGGATCGACCGAGAGGCGGCCTCGGAGCGGTTCCGCAACGACACCCGCGGGCGTCGCCGGCTCTACGTGGATCGCACGGGATCCCGTCGGCGGGTGTTGAACCGGGCGGCGCTCGACCTGGTGCTGGAGCGCCACGGCATCGAGGTCGTCGACCCCTCGGCGATGGCGGTCGAGGAGGTCGTGTGTGCGTTCCGTGACGCCGAGCTCGTCGTCGGTGTCACCGGCAGCGGCCTGGTCAACACGATCTTCAGCCGCTCCGCACACGTCGTCGAGCTGATGGCGGGAGCGGAGCTGCTCCCCCACTTCTACTACCTGGCCGCGGCCAAGGGTCTCCCCTACGACTACGTGTCCTCGCCGCCCGACCAGCGTGGTCTGACCGCCGAGCAGCGGCTCGCCGAGGACGTCGTCGTCGACACCGTCGCGCTCGATCGCCTGCTCGAGTCCGTCGCCGTCTGAGCCGTCGCGCGCTGATCAGGCCCCTCTGATCGGGCCCCGGACGCGGGACGACCGCCGGCCGGGGCCGCCGGTCGTCCAGGTGCGAGTCGTCTCAGACGGGCTCTGCGGCGAGCAGGGCGCCGAGGCGCAGCAGCTGGCGGGACGTGCCGCCGAGCTGGAGCTCGAGCTCCTTCGCCGAGAGGAAGCAACGGTGCAGCGGGTAGTCGCGATCGACACCGACACCGCCGTGGATGTGCTGACCGGTGTGCACGACGCGCTGACCGGCGAACGCCACCCAGTACTTCGCGACGGCGACCTCGGCCGAGGCGTCCATGCCGACCGACAGACGCCACAGCGCCTGCTTCGAGGTGAGACGGATCGCCTCGACGTCGACGAACGCATCGGCGGCGCGGTGCGCCACTGCCTGGAACGAGGCGATCGGCACGTCGAACTGCTTGCGCTCCTTGGCGTAGTCCGAGGTCAGACGCAGCGCCTCGGCGAAGACGCCGGTGGCGAGTGCGCACTGCGTGGCGAGTCCACGCTCGTAGGCCCACTCGAGGGACTCACGGCCCTCGGCGATGAGCACGGCGGGCGACTCGGCGAACAGGATCGACGCCTGCGGGTCGCCCAGGGTCGTCACCAGCGGCTCGACACCCACGCCCTCGGCATCGGTGCGCACCAGGAAGATGCCGACCGAGCCGTCCTCGATCGCCGCGGGCACCAGGACGGCATCGGCGATCGCGCCGGCTGGCACGCACACCTTGGTGCCGGTGATCGAGTGACCGTCGCCGGTCCGGCTCGCGACGACCGTCGGGACCAGCACCTCGCCGCCGCGCTCGTGCCAGGCCGCGGTGAGCACCGCGGAGCCGTCGGCCACCTTGGGCAGCCACTCGGCCTGCACGGCCTCGGGAGCGAACTGTGCGATGGCCGGCACCGCGAGTCCCAGCGTCTCCCACAGCGGCACCGCCGCCGAGGTGCGTCCGGCGTGCTCGAGCGCGGCACCCAGAGCGGTGAGATCGAGACCCGCTCCCCCGTGCGCCTCGGGCACGAAGGCCCCGAGCACTCCGGTCTCGGCCAGTGAGGCCCACAGGGCCCGGTCGAATCGAGGCTCGTCGGAGCGCTCGAGCTCCCGGAGCCGTTCGTGGGTCGAGGCGTCCCCGATCACCTGACCGGCGAGCTCGCCGATCGCCTGCTGTTCCTCGTTCAGACTGAAGTCCATCATCGTCCCCTGTGCGTTCGTGCTGTTCGGTGCTGTCGTGCTGTTCGGTGCCGGTGCGGTCTCGTTGCTCAGCCGCGCAGCGCGCGGGGCAGGCCGAGGCCGAACATGCCGATGAGATCACGCTGGATCTCGTTGGTGCCGCCACCGAAGGTGAGGATCAGGAGGCTGCGGTAGTTCATCTCGAGGCGACCCTTGAGCAGGCTGCCGATCGAGTCGCGCTCGAGGTAGGCCTCCGGGCCGATGATCTCCATGAGGAGTCGGAACGCCTCGAGGTAGAACTCGGTGCCGAAGATCTTCGTCGTCGACGCGTCCGAGATGTCGAGCGGTGCGTGCGTGGCGGTCCAGGCGACCTTCCAGTTGATGAGTCGCAGGAACTCGAGCCCGGCGTGCACCTTGGCGAAGTTCAGCTGCACCCACTCGTGATCGATGATGCGCTCGCCGTCGGTCGCCTGGGTCTCCTGGGCCCAGCGGCGCACCTCGAGGTAGCTCTGCTCCAGCAGGCCCGACGAGCACAGGGTGACCCGCTCGTGGTTCAGCTGGTTCATGATGAGGCCCCAGCCGTTGTTCACGCCGCCGACGACGTTGGCTGCGGGCACACGCACGTCGTCGAAGAAGGTCGCGTTGATGTCGTGGCTGGACAGCAGGTGGAGGGGATCCACCGTGATGCCCGGGGTCTTCATGTCGACGATGACGATCGAGATGCCCTTGTGCTTGGCGGCGTCGGGGTCGGTGCGAACCGCCAGCCAGCAGTAGTCGGCATCCGAGGCGAGGCTCGTCCACATCTTCTGGCCGTTGATGACGTACTCGTCGCCGTCGAGCTCGGCCTTCGTCTTCAGCGCGGCGAGGTCGGTGCCTGCCTGGTTCTCGGAGTAGCCGATGCAGAAGTGCAGGTCGCCGGCGAGGATCTTGGGGAGGAAGAAGTCCTTCTGCTCCTGGGAGCCGAACTCCATGATCGTCGGGCCGACCGTGTTGATCGTGAGCATCGGCACCGGGGCGCCCGAGCGCATCGACTCGTCGAAGAAGATGAACTGCTCGAGCTGCGAGCGGCCCTGGCCGCCGTACTCCTTCGGCCATCCGATGCCGAGCCAACCGTCGGACGCCATCTGCTTCACGATCTCGCGGGTCACGGGCCCGCAACCGACCTCTCGGTGCAGCGCATCGCGCACCTCTGGTGTCAGCAACTTGTCGTAGTAGGCGCGCAGCTCGTCACGAAGCTGCTCCTGCTCGTCGGTGTACGCGATCTGCATCAAGGCCCCCGGGGTCGTGCGAACCGCAGAACTGTAACGCGTTCTAGCCGGGTCGGAGGAACCCGCAGGCGGACGTAGCCTCACGGCATGTCGACGTTCGATCTCGTGATCATCGGAACCGGCTCGGGCAACACGATCCTCACCCACGAGTTCGAGGACTGGAACGTGGCCATCGTCGAGCGGGGTGTCTTCGGCGGGACCTGCCTCAACGTCGGGTGCATCCCCTCGAAGATGCTGGTGCTGCCGGCCGACCGGGTGGTCGAGGCACATGAGGCGGCCGAGCTGCTCGACGTCGACGTCGACGTCCGCGGTGTCGACTGGCCGGCGCTGCGCGACCGGATCTTCGGACGGATCGACGCGATCGCCGAGGGCGGGCGCGAGTACCGACACGGCCAGGACCACGTGACGGTCTTCGAGGGCGACGCCCGCTTCGTCGGGGACCACGAGCTGCTCGTCACCGCGGCCGACGGCACCGAGGCGACGCTGCGTTCCGAGCGCTTCGTGCTCGCCGCCGGTGCACGTCCGAGACTCCCGGACATCCCCGGGCTCGCCGACACGCCGTTCCACACCTCGGACTCGATCATGCGCGTCGAAGAGGTCCCCGAGCACCTGATCATCGTCGGCGGTGGGTTCATCGCGGCCGAGATGGGCCACGTGTTCTCGGCCCTCGGCAGCCGCGTGACGGTGGTGCACCGTGGCGCACAGATGCTGCGACACGAGGACGCCGAGATCTCGGCACGGTTCACCGAGCTCTTCGCCCGGCGCGTCGAGCTGCACACCAACACCACCTCGTGCGGCGTGACCTACGAGGACGGACAGTTCCACCTCGAGCTCGTGGGATCCGGCGTCGGCTCCGACGCCCCCCACGACGACGACCACGTCGTGCTGCACGGCGACGCCTTGCTCGTCACCACGGGGCGCGACCCCAACGGAGCGCAACTCGGCGTCGAGGCCACCGGCGTCCGGCTCGACGAGTCCGGCTACGTCATCACCGACGACACCCTCTCCACCGGCGTTCCCGGCATCTGGGCGCTCGGCGACATCCGCAACCCGCTGCAGCTGAAGCACCTGGCGAACCAGGAGGCGAAGGTGGTGCGCCACAACCTGCTGCACCCCGACTCCCCCACCACGATCGACCAGCGCTGCGTCCCCCACGCCGTGTTCTCACACCCCCAGGTCGGTTCGGTGGGACTGACCGAGGCGGATCTCGAACAGGACGGTCGCGACTACGTGGTCGGCCACTGCGACTACGCGGGCGTCGCGTACGGCTGGGCGCTGGCCGACACCACCGGCTTCGCCAAGGTGCTCATCGACGCCCGGAGCCTCCAGATCCTCGGCGGCCACGTGATCGGACCGCAGGCGGCGACGATCGCGCAGCAGATCACCCAGGCCATGACCTTCGCCATCCCCGCCGACCGCCTCGCACGGGAGCAGATCTGGTGCCACCCGGCGCTGCCCGAGCTGCTCGAGAACGCGCTGCTGCACGGCCTCGAGGAGTTCGACCGCCGCCGCAAGTAGGGCTCCGCAGCGACCGCGGGCACCCGACTGTCAGCGCTCGGCTGCCCGGGTGCGTCGGTCGGGGTGCTGCCGTCAGCGTGCGGCGATGTGCGCGTCGGCGAGTGCGGCGAAGCCGTCCTGCCAGGCCACCGACGTCGGCCCGCAGATCTCGGCCATCCGGGTCGTGTCCACGGTGACACCGCCGATGGTCGCCGAGGTCTCCTCGAAGCTGACCTCGAGACCCGCACGTGCGGCGAGGAACTCGCACCACTGCTCGAGCGACACCTGCTCGGTACCGGCCCAGTTCACGATCGTGGCGGGCACCGTCGCCGCAGCCAGCAGCGCGGGCACGGTCGCCGCGATGTCCGCGAGGTCGATCGGGTTGAACAGGTTCGGACGGGCCGCGTCGACGGGGATCGGCATGCCGGCCTCCATCATCGCCAGGTGGAACGCCGGCCAACCCCTCGGCGAGCCGTCGGGGCCGACGCCGTAGGGCACGTTCAGGCGGGCGATGGTGGTGGGCACCTCGAGGTGACGGCACATGGTCCGCACGACCTCTTCCGCCGCGATCTTCGAGATCGAGTACGTCGGCATGATCGGTCGATGGTTGTCGCCCAACGGTGCGGACTCGTCGAGCTCGACGGGACCTGCCGGGTCGTACACACCCGTCGAGGAGCAGTGCAGGAACCGGAGCGGTCGGACGTGCGCCATGAGCAGGCCCGCCGCCTCGGCGTTCGCCCGCAGGTCGAGGTCCCAGCGCTGTGTCTTGACCACCGCGAAGTTCACCACGGCGTCGACGGGCGCTGCGTCGCTCGAGCTGGGCACCCCGTCGAAGTCGGCGGCGACGAGGTCGACGGGGACACATCGCACGCCGGCGGCCTCGAGTCGCTCACGGGCTGCTGCGTCGGTGAACCGGGCGAGTCCGATCACCTCGTGGGACGCTGCGAGTGCGGTGGCGACGGTCTCGGCGACCTGTCCGGTGACCCCGGTGATGACGATGCGCGACATGGCGGCGAACCTAGCGGCGCCTCCGGAGCGACGTCGTCACGAGCCAGTTCGTGGGGTGGCGGGACGTTGGCTACCGTGGGCCCCCTATGTCTCGTCGCATTGAGATCGAGCTCACCAGTGAGCGCCCGGATGGAACCTGGACCTGGCGTGCCGCCGGAGCCAAGCAGCCGAAGGGCGAACTCGACGGTTCGTTGCTCCCCGCTGGCTCCAAGGTCGGAGAGGTCGTGCGTGCCGACGCCGACTTCGCGCTGGACGGGATCGACATCGTCGCCGTCCTGCCCCCGAAGGCCGCCCGCAAGGAGCCCGAGCTCCTCCAGGTCGTCGGCACCCGTCAGGACGAGCCGCTGATCACGACGCAGCTCGCGCCGAAGGGCAAGGGCGGCGGACGACGTGACCGCGGCGACCGTGGTGACCGTGGTGACCGCCCCCGCGGCGACCGTCGCGGTGACAGGGATCGTGGCGACCGTCGCGACGGTCGTTCCGAGCGTGGCGATCGTCCCCGCGGCCCGCGTCCCGACCCGGTGCCCGAGCGCCCGAAGCCGAAGCGTCTGCGTCCCGGACGAGCGAACCGGTCCGCCGTGCTCGACGAGCTGCCCGTGGAGCACCGCCCGATCGCCGAGCAGGTGCTGCGTGGCGGCGTTCCCGCCGTGCGAGAGGCGATCGCCAAGCAGAACGAGCAGGCCAAGAAGGAGAACCGTCCCGAGATCCCGAGCGACCAGCTCGTGGCCCTCGCCGAGGAGCTCCTCCCCCGCCTCCGCGCCGCGGAGTGGCTCGACAAGGCCCAGTCCGCCCTCGGCGACATCGACGAGCTCGACCTCCGCGACCTGCGGTCGGTCGTGGTCGCAGCAGATCGCAACACCCGCGACGACGAGTCGAAGGCGCTGCTCGATCAGCTGCAGACGGGTCTGACCCGTCGCATCGAGGAGGAGCAGACCAACTGGATCGCGGACATCACCGCGAACCTCGATGCCGGCCGGTTCGTCCGCGCGCTGCGCCTGAGCTCCCGCCCGCCCAAGGCCGGCGCACCGCTGCCGCCCGAGCTGGCGACGCGCCTCATCAACTCGGTGTCCGAGGGCCTGACCCCGACGGTGAACCAGGACCTGTGGGCCGCTGCGGTCGACGCGCTGGCGTTCTCGCCGGTGCGCAACCAGGTCGAGCCGGCGGGACGCCCCGCCGAGCCCTCCGAGGCGCTCATCGAGGCCGTCACCCGTGTCGGTGACCGTCTGCCGAGCATGGTCGCCCTCTTCGGGCTCGATCCGGCGGTCGTCGCCGCTGCGGCGAAGAAGCGCGGACGCGGTGGCCCCCGTGGCGGTCGCGACAAGGCGAAGGGCCGTGGCAAGGGCGGCGGCCAGAAGGCCGACACCCCGAAGGGTGACGCGCCGAAGGGCGACGCGCCCAAGCCCGAGAACGAGCAGCAGCCCGAGACCGAGGAGAAGGTCGACGTCGAGATCGTCGGCGACGACGGTCCCGCCAGCGCGACCGTCCCGGTCGAGGCGGAGATCGCCGTCGAGGCAGCGACCCAGCCGGCAACGGTCGAGGGCGACCTCGAGACCGAAGCCGAGGTCGTGGCCGAGGCCGAGGTCGTGGCCGAGGACTCGTCCGCCCCCACGGCGCTCGAGGTCGAGACCGAGGTCGCCGTTGAGGCGCTCGAGGCCGACGTCGCAGCATCCGAGGACGCCGCCGCGATCGATCCGGACGCCGACGCTCCTTCCGAGGCCCCTCAGGAGTAGAGGTCGAGCAGTTGCGCCGGCCGGTCGAGCACGATGCCGGTCGGCGCTTCGGCGCGCACCCGCGGGTTCCATCCGACCCACACCATGTCGCAGCCGACCTCATCGGCACACCGGGCGTCACCGCCGCTGTCGCCCACCATCGCCACCCTCGACGCGTCGAGGCCCAGCATCTCGATGACCGGCTCGAGTCGCTTGTGCGCCCAGTCGAAGTGATCGGCGAAGACGGCCACCTCCGGGCTCCACGCCAGTCGAGCGAGCTCGGCGATGCCCGACTGTGGGTGCTTGTTCGAGCACAGCGCCCAGCGTCCGAGTCGGGGGACGACCTCGGCGACGCCGGGGAACGGCTCGACGACCGTCTCGTCGTACGCCTCGGCGTAGGCCTCGAGGGTCAGCCCGAGTCGGTCCAGCTCCTCGCCGATGGCGTGGCCGAACGAGATGCCCTCCCTCGGCACACCGAGCGCCACGAAGGCAGCGACGAGCGCCTCGTCGGAGTCGACCAGGGTGCCGTCGAAGTCGAAGATGAGGGCGTCGTAGGTGCGGAGGTTCACGACGACCACCTTGCCACGCCGGCCAGTGAGGCCGCGACGGCGAGGCCGCTCAGTCCGCGTCGAGCAGGGCGAGCAACTTGGTTGCCGTGGCCCAGCTGCGGATGGTCATCAGCTGGTACTCCGAGTGGCCGGTGATCTTGTTCATCCGGCTGGACGTCCTGCGGGCGCTCAGCCGCTCGAAGTAGACCGCTCCCCTGCCCGGCCAGGCGCGGTCGACGCCCTCCTTGAGCTCGACGGTGAGCATCGCCTTCGCTGCGGTCAGTGGCGAGCGTAGGAACACGACGTCGGAGTGGTAGGTGTCGGGCTGCGCACCGAAGCCCTCGGGCGCG
>JAFAFN010000338.1 GCA_023423475.1 Actinomycetes bacterium
CGTCCCTGGTGAGCTCGTTCGCCCGCGGACTGGCTCGCTTGACCAGGTCGGTCATCCCGACGTGGTCCTCGACGAGCAGGTGGCGAGGGTCGCGGTCCCTGCTGGCCAGGCCCGACGAGCGCAGTGCCGGCCACGCCCGGTTGCCGGCCCGGTGGAAGCCGACGCCCGCGTCCGCCGCGACGAGGGACGGGTTGAGACTGACGAGCAGCAGCCGCATGTCGGCACCGACGGTGTCCGCGAGTGTGCGCGCCCGCCGTGCCCACACCTCGAGATGGCCCGAGGTGCCGTCGGGATCGATCCGCAGGGACTCGAGGTCGAAGCCCGCCCCCTCGATCACGTCGCGCAGCAGTCGTTCGTCCCAGGCGCTGAACCAGCGTCCGGCGAAGTCGTCGCCGTCATGGGTGGCGTGCTCCTCGTCGCCGGCGAAGACCACGAGACGGACCAGGCCACCCACCTCGACGCAGCGGTGCAGGTCCCACAGCGCCATCGGGACCTCGGCGCGGTGCAGGTGGACGTAGCTGCGGTCGGCCCACGCCGCGCCGATCGCGGCACGTGCGAACGGCAGGGCACGCAGATCCGCGCGCACCCGGGGCGCCTCGGGTGCGTGCCGGGGCACGAGCTCCAACATGGCCGCGGTCGCGTCGAGGCCGATGGCTCCCCGGGGCAGGCTCGGCAGGTGCCATCCCGGCCCACACCCCAGGTCGACGACCGGTCCGTCGGTGCCGGAGCCGCGGACCAGCGAGCTGAACTCCGCTGCCGCGTCGGTGCGTGCCGACCGACGTGCCAGCCACTCCGAGGCGCGTTCCTCGTAGACGTCGATCGTCGCCCGATGGGGGTCGGTCACCGGGTGTGCAGCCGGGCCTGGAGCCGTCGCATCGACGACAGCCACCGTCCACGATCGCCGGCGCGTGCTCGCTCGTAGTCCGCGACCTCTTCGTGGGGGAGGATCAGGAACTCGTCCGCGGCGAGCGCGGCGGCGGTGAACTCGGCGACGTCCTCGGGTTCGAGGATCCGCTGCGCCTTCACGACCTCGAGCGCGAGCTCGTCGGGGGCCTCGCCGTCGACGGTCCCGAACAGCAGCGGTGTCCGCACCCCCTGGGGACACAGGCACGACACCCCAACGCCCTGGTCGCCGTAGGTGATCGACAACCACTCGGCGAACGCGACCGCGCCGTGCTTGGTCACGCTGTACGGGGCGTCCCCGAGGTTCGACAACAGCCCGGCGGCCGAGGCGGTGACGAGCAGGTGCCCGCTGCCTCGCTCGGTCCAACGGGGGACGAGCAGCCGGGCGGCACGCACGTGGGCCATCACGTTGACCTGCCAGACGCGGTCCCAGGTGTCCTCGGACGCGTCGAGGCCCTGCGCGCTACCGATCCCGGCGTTCGCACAGAACAGGTCGACCAGTCCGTGGCGCTCCTCGACATCCGCGAGCAGCGCGCCGAGGTCGTCCTCGGCGGCGACGTCGCACGCCCGGGCCCAGACCTCGACACCGGCGGGCGCGCCGTCGGCGAGTCGCGTGGCGACCGCCTCGACCGCCTCGGGCTGCAGGTCGGCGAGCACGACCGCGGCGGGTCGCTCACGGACGAAACGTTCGGCGAGGGCAGCACCGATGCCGTTGCCACCGCCGGTGATCACGATCACCGATCCGTCGAGTTGCATGGCTGACTCCTGTTCGTCGGTGCGCTGCGTCAGCGCGGTGCCACCGCCGCGAGGGTCGCGTCGATGACGCCCCGGCGGTCGTCGGCCCAGGGGAGGGGCATGACGACGGGGACGTCGACCCCCGCGTCACGGTAGGCGTCGACGGCGGACGCGACGGTCGCGGCGTCGCCGCAGATGTCGATCGCGTCGATCATCCGGTCCGAGATCGCGGCCAACGCACCGGCTCGGTCGCCCGCCGCGTGGGCGGCGCGGACGCCTGCGACCTCATCCGTGAAGCCCGCCCGCTCGAAGGCGCGGGCGTACGCGGGCACGACGGCGTACGAGAAGAGGTCCTTGCGTGCCGGTTGCCTCGCCCGGTCACGGTCGCAGACGCCGACGTGCACGTAGGCGTACACCGTGCACGAGCCGGGGACGCGACCGGCGGCTCGTTCGCCGGCGCGGACCTGTTCGATGCACCAGGGCACCGCCGACGCGGGCAGATAGTTCAACAGCACCCCGTCGGCGAGCTCACCCGCGGTGGCGAGCATGCGCTCGTTGAGGGCACCGAGCACCAGCTTCGGGCGGTGGTCACCCAGCCGGACACCCAGGCGGAACCGCGAGCAGCGGTAGAACTCGCCGGCGTGGTCGACCTGCTCACCCGAGAGGCAGGCCCGGGTCAGCTCGAGGAACTCCCGGGTCTGGGCGATCGGGCGTGATCCGTACTCTGCACCGTGCCACTTGCCGACCACGACCGGGGACGAGATGCCGACGCCGAGCAGGACGTCGCGCTCCGGCACCAGGCTCTGCAACGTCGCGGCGCCCATGGCGGTGAGCATCGGGGTGCGCAGCTGGAGCGCGAGCACACCGGTGCCCAGGTCGAGTTGCGGTGCGGCGGAGCCCACCGCTGCGAGGGTGGCGAACGCCTCCTGTCCGACGGTCTCGGCGGTCCAGAACGAGCCGTAGCCGGCATCGACGGCGTCGAGTGCGACGGACCGGGCGGTGTCGAGGCCGAGGGCGGAGAAGCTGGCGAAGGTCACCCCGGGTGCGTGCGGTGCGGCGGTCATGACCGAGGACCGTAGCTGGCGGTCACCCGAGGGCGTCGCCCACGAGATATCTGTGAACGCTCGGTAACGCGCGTTCCCAGATCGAGGTGGCGCCGCTATCCTTTGGGGACCCGGTGGTCCCTTCCAGCGGGTGGGCTGCAGGAGGCACGATGACAGAGGTTCTCGACACCGAGGTTCTGGAAACGGAACTGCACGACGACGCATCGATCCGTGCGGCCATGGACCTCATCGACCAGGGACTGGGCGACATCTCGGAGCGACAGCTCGTCTCGACCTCAGAGGTCGCCGATCTGCTGCTCGACCTCCGAGGCGTGCTGTCCAAGCTCGACGCCCGCATCTCGACCAACTGAGTCGAGGGCGCGCTCGCTGCGCCCGCGTCGACCCTTCGTCGATGGTCAGGGCCAGCGGGTCGGCGTGATGCCCGCCGCGGCGAACAGCTCGGCGTAGCTCTCACCGAGCTCGGCGAGCAGTTCGTCGGGCTCGTCGATGGCGGCGGTGTCCACCACCAGGCCCAGGAACAGCCAGCCGCGGTACGACATCGTCGTCAGGTTGAAGGCCGTGCCGACGAGCGGTCCGATGGGGTGGTTCGACTCCATGTGGGCGCCACCGATGAACAGGTCGAACGGCGCCGCC
>JAFAFN010000388.1 GCA_023423475.1 Actinomycetes bacterium
TGCTGTTGGTCGTCGGTGGCGCCGTCTTCATCGCCCGGGACGTCATCCGCGTCGCGGTGACCGCGGACTCGCCTCACGACCCCACGCTGCCGGTGACGACGTCGCTCGAGCCGGCCGAGGGCGAGACGGTCTACCGCATCGACGCTGCACGGTCCGAGGTCGAGGTCGAGGTCGAGGAGATCCTCGCCGGTGCGGAGCAGCAGGTGCAGCTCCGCACCCAGGTCATGGCCGGTGACGTCGCGGTCACCGACGCCGGCGCAGGTGCGCAGACCATCCGCTTCGGCGAGCTGGTCGTGAGCGTGCACGAGCTGCGCAGCGACAACGCGCTCCGCGACAAGATGCTGCGCCACGAGTACCTCGAGTCCCACGAGTACCCCGACGTCCGGCTGCACGACGTCTCGGTCGAGCTGCCCGAGGGCGCGACGGCGAGCGACGTCGAGGACGCCACGCTGACCGGCGAGCTCGAGGTGAAGGGCGAGCGCTTCCCGACGACCTGGCAGGTCGACGCCAGGGTCGTGGGTGACGAGCTGCTCGTGACCGCCACGACCGAGCTGACGATGTCCGAGCTGGGCGTCGGGCCGATCAACAAGGTCGGCTTGGTCCGCACGTCGGACGACCTTCGCCTGACCGTGGACATCGTCGCGGTGGACGCCGCCGACTACACCCCGCCGGTCAAGCTCGCCGTCGACCGCGAGGCCGCACGCGACGCCGGCTCGGGCCCCAGCTTCGCCGCCGAGATCGCACCGATCCTCGAGCAGAACTGCGCGTCCTGCCATCGCACGGGAGCGGTCGGGGCGATGATGTGGACCCTCGACGACGCAGGTGACGCCGCCGAGGTCGCGGATGGACTCGCCGTGGTCACCGGGGCGGGCTTCATGCCGCCCTGGCCTGCGTCCGACGAAGGGGTGCCGCTGCGCCACACCCGTGGTCTCGACGATGCCGAGGTCGCGGCGATCGCGGAGTGGGCGAGCGCAGGTGGCCAGCTCGACGTCGACCCCGACACACCGATCGATCCTCCGGCAGAGCCCGAGGTGCGCGAGCCACGACCCGACCGTGTCGTCACCATGGCCGAGCCGTACAAGGTGACCCCGGAGCTCGAGGACGACTACCGCTGCTTCATCCTCGACCCGGAGCTGACGGAGCGGACCTTCCTGACCGCCTACACGTTCGACCCCGACCAGCTCGAGGTGGTGCACCACGCGATCGTCACCCGGGTCCAGGCCGGTGTGCAGCGCGACGCCGTCGAGGCGAAGGACGCGGCGGACGAGGGGCCGGGCTGGGGCTGCTTCGCCGGCATGGGCTCCGACGGCGAGCGCATCGCCGGTTGGGTTCCCGGACAGCGGCCGTACTCCTTCCCCGAGGGCGAGGGCTTCGAGATGGGCCCGGGCGACGTGCTCGTCGCGCAGATCCACTACCACTACGCCGAGGACGTCCCTGGCGACCGGTCGGGCATGACCCTCGAGTTCGCCGAGGACCCCGAGGGCATGACCGCACTCAGGTCCTGGACGTTGATCGGCCCCGTCGAGATCCCCTGTCCCGCCGGCAGCCCCGGGCCGCTGTGCGATCGTGACGCGTCGCTCGTCGACGTGGGTGAGCGCTTCGGACCCACGGGTGCCGCGATCCCGAACGCGCTGCACCGGGTCTGCGGGACGACTCCCGAGCAGCTCGCCGCCCGCTCGGACGGCACGACCGCCGAGACGGTCTGCGACTTCAAGGTGCGCCAGAACGGCGACATCATCGGCATGCTCGGTCACATGCACGAGATGGGCTCCGCCTATCGCCTCGAACTGAACCCGGACACGCCGGAGGCCACGGTGCTGCTCGACATCCCGGTGTGGAACTTCGGCTGGCAGCTCGCCTACGCGCCCGTCGAGGACGTGGTGGTCGAACGCGACGACGTGCTGCGGGTGACGTGTCGCTGGGACCGACGCACCCGTGTCGACCCCGAGCCCCGCTACGTCGTGTTCGCCGAAGGCACCGAGGACGAGATGTGCTACACCTCGCTGACCTTCCGCCCGGAGCCGCTGCCATGAGGCAGCCGTCCCCGGCCGGGTCGGTGGGCCCGGGCGCCGGCGCACGGAACGACCGCTCGGGGCAGATCCTGGACGCGGTCGAGACGCGCCTCTGCAACGGCGGCATCCGATCGGTCGTGATGAGCGAGCTGGCCGCCGAGCTCGCCATGAGCACCAAGACGCTCTACGCCTCGTTCCCCTCGAAGGACGCGCTCGTGACCGCCGTGGTCGAGCGGTGGGCCCAGCGGCTCCTGGCAGCACAGCAGCGCCGTCGGGACTCCGAGATGTCGGTCGGCGAACTGGTCAGGACCGCGGCGCAGTTCCAGGTCCGGTGGCGTTCACGCTTCAGCCCCGAGTTCTGGGCCGACCTCGAGTCCGACCATCCCGACGCCTGGGCGCGCTACCAGCGCATGCTCGAGGAGGGCCGACGCAGCAGCGACGCATGGATGTCCCGTGCGATGCGTGACGGGATCGACGTGACGGCCGCGAGGGCGATGCTCGTCGCGTCGATCGAACGGGTGACGGACCCCACGCTGCGCAGCGCCACCGGGTTGAGCCGGACCGCGGCGATCGACCTGGCGACCGATGTCTGGAGTCGGGGAGTGTTCGTGGACCCCGACGCACCCCCCGCCGGCCGCCTGACGCCCGTCACGCCGCGTCAGGTGTCCCAGTAGGGGTCCCGGAGCGCTCGCTTCGTCAGCTTCCCGGCCTCGGAGCGGGGGAGCTCCGCCATGAAGTCCCAGCGACGGGGACGCTTGTAGCCGGCGAGCTGCCCGCGGCAGTGCGCGTCGAGGGCGACGACGACCCCGAGATCACCGCCTCGTACTCGGGCCTAGTCAACGGTGACGTCGCTCCGGCGACCGCGCCGACCTGCTCGACCACGGCGACCTCGGCCAGCGCGGCGGGCACCTACCCGTCGACCTGTGCCGGTGCGGCGGACCCGAACTACACCTTCACCGCGGTCGACGGCACCGTGACCGTCGAGGCGGGCGAGGTCCCCGAGCCCGAGATCGAGTTCAGCGGCCTCTCCGGCTACCTCAACGACGTCGCGACGACCACGGTCGCCGCCGGCACCAACGGCGGCGGGGCCAACCTCCCTCGGGGAACCATCCTGGTGTCGGACACCGTCGGCTTCGCCGGCTTCACCAACCTGACCGTGGAGTCGGCGAACGGGCCCCAGTCCGTGTTCTGCAACGGGGTGAGCGCCACTACGTTCACGACTTGCACCGGCGGATCGGGTTCGACCCCGACGGGCGGCTACGTCTCCAACGCTGCCCCCAACCGCTTCAACGTGTACTCGCTGGCGGGCGGCGCTGCTGCGGTGTCGCCGTCGTCCCTGACCATCCTCGAGGATGTGCCTGCGGCCTACCGGCTCGTTCCGTCGACGGTCACCGCCGACGCGAGCACGGGGGTGATCACCTACGTCCAGAGCGACGATGCCGCAGGCGAGTTCACGCTCCGCTTCGGCATCTGCGAAGCGGGGACCGCGACGTACTCGGCGTCGGACCCCGCCTGCTCGATCGGCGAGATCGTCTACAAGCCCTCGTCGTTCGCCCGTCTGGGCCAGTCGATCACCGTCTCTGGTGTGACACAGCACGTCTACAACCAGTTCCCCGTGGCGATCGATGCGCCGACCAACGTCGACCAGGGCGAGCAGTTCACTATGAGCTGGTCCAACACCCCGGGCTCGACGCCGACACGTCAGAGCACGTCGGCCGGCATCGCAACGGTCAACTACCTGACCCGATTCGCGAGCTACATCCCGGTCCCTGCCGGTCTGACGATCGTTCCCGGATCGCTGCAGCTCGTGGGTGGCGACGCGTGGGCATCGAGCCGCTTCCAGGCGGTGTACTGC
>JAFAFN010000427.1 GCA_023423475.1 Actinomycetes bacterium
ACCCTGGTGCGCGTCGAGGCGTGCACCCAGGAGGAGTTCCTCAGGGAGCTCGAGGAACCGGCCGGCATCGAGTTCGTCGGCGTGTCCGAGATCGCCGAGCTCATCAACCGGTCGACGAAGAAGACCGCAGCGCTGCTGGCGTCGACGTCGGCGCCGAGTCCGTATGCCGAGCTGGCGATCGGGCAGGTCTGGAGCAGGTCGTCGCTGCGCTGGTTCATCGAGCAGCACTCGCGCCTGGAGATCTGAGCCGTACTGCACCCGCCGGCCGAGTGGGTCGGCGGGTACAGCGATGCAGTCGTACGACAGCGAGTCCGCCCCACATTTCGTTGCAACGCGGCGCGGAAAGACCCTCGATCCAAGCTCGACGCTTCCGCGGAAGCGTCGAGCATCACTGAGCACGCCGGCGCGAACCTCGTGCCGGGGTCGACGTTCAGCACCGAGGGCGGCCACCGGGGCACGTCCATGAAGTCGACCGCGACCGCCGTCGGCGTCGGTTCATTGAAGATGCGTGGGTGGGTGACGACTCGGAGGAACCCGCTGGCCACCATCGACGGCACGGCGGGCGGCGGGGGCAGGCGGCAGGGGCTCGACCGACAACCCAGGTTGTCAGTCGAGGCCTGACCTTAAAGCAAACCGCTATTTCCTTCATGGTCGGCCTAGGCTGGATGGCGTGGATCCGGAGCGTTACGCGACGACGGAGTTCGGGCAGGCCCGCCGCACGCCGGGCCGTCATGGCTACGTCGCCTATCACCCGGAGCCCATTCCACGGACCGTGCCGATCTCCGCGTCGAACATCATGCGCATCTCCGATGCGGAGGCCGCGCTCGGACGGTTGGCCGGAGCTGGACGACTCCTTCCCGACCCTCAACTGCTCGTGCAGCCGTATCTGCGGCGCGAGGCACTCGCCTCGACACGCATCGAGGGCACGCAGGCATCGTTGGCCGAGGTCTTCGATGCTGAGCTGAGCGATCACCCGCCCGGGGCCGACGTCGAGGAGGTCATGAACTACGTCCGCGCCATGGAGACCGGCCTGGTGCGACTTGCGCAGCTCCCCATCAGCACGAGGCTGCTGCGCGAGATGCACTCCGTGATCCTCGACGGTGTGCGTGGTCGCGATCGGCAACCGGGCGAGCTGCGGATCAGCCAGAACTGGATCGGTCCGCCAGGTGCGACGATCGATTCAGCGACGTTCGTGCCGCCGCCGCCCGGGCTGGTCGGTGACCTGCTCGACGATCTCGAACGCTTCGTGCACGACGAGCCGACCCTCCCACCACTCGTCCAGGCGGCATTGATCCACTACCAGTTCGAGACGATCCACCCCTTCCTCGACGGCAACGGTCGTCTCGGTCGGCTCCTGATCGTGTTCTTCCTGGTCGACAGGGGCCGCCTTCCTGCACCCCTGCTCTACATCTCCCCGTACTTCGAATCTCGACGGACCCGGTACTACGAAGCGTTGCAAGGGGTGCGTGAGCGCGGTGACCTCGACGCATGGCTCGCCCTCTTCCTCGACGCAGTCGAGACGCAAGCGGTCGACGCGGTGACTCGGGCTGAACGACTGACGGACCTCAGGGAGAGGTACCGGGTCTCGACGAGGGCTGTGACACGAGGGGTTGCCAACCAGCTGGTCGACCTCACGTTCGGGTCGCCGGTGCTGAACGCTCGTCTGGTGGAACGGCGCCTCGACATCAGCCGGCCCGCAGCGCTGACGGCGCTGCGACTGCTCGCGGAGCAGGGACTGCTCACCGAAGCGGACGACGGGCCTCGAGGTCAGCTGCGGTGGCGCGCCCAGGAGGTCATCGGCATTCTTGCCGAGCCGGGCTGAGCCGTACGGCGGCAGGGCAACAGGGCTGCGTTGTCAGTGGCACCGCATACCCTTGATCGCCGTGGAGGGATCCGAGGTGACCGCTGAGCCGGACGGCATCACACCGAACGCCGATGCCGGACGTCGGCGACCGAGCTTCGCCGACGCGCCGCTTGAGGCGGACGAGCGCGACCGCCTCGTCGCGCTGCGAGCCGTCACGTCCGACAACGCCCCGCTACACGTCGCCGTGCTCACCACGCTCGCCGAGGCCGCCTCGGCCTACCAGCTCCAGCTGCGCACCAGCGACATCCGATCGCGACTCGCGAGCACCCCGCACCTGAACGTCGGCGCCGAGGACTCGTCGTTGCGCTCCGCGCTCGACCAGCTGCGCGACTGGGGCTGTGTCGACTGGGTGCAGGACCCGTCGATCCGAGCCTCGACGATCGAGGAGTACGTCAAACGACACGAGCTGTGGGAGCTCACCCCGGCGGGCAGCGCCACGCTCGACGCCGTCGTCGCGGTGTTGGGCGCGGCCGACGAGTCGGGTGCCCTGCAGCGCACGATGTTCCGCCAGATCCGCGCCTCGCTCGACGAGCTGGTCACCGCTGTCACCGGCGGCGACGCCGAGGGTGTCTACCTGCAGCTGCGCGACCTCGACCTCGCCCTCGCCCAGCTCGCCACGAACGCCCGCGAGTTCTACGCGACGATCAATCGCATCGCCCGAGAGGAGCGCCTCGACGACCACGTCTTCCTTCTCTACAAGGACCAGCTGATCAGCTACCTGCAGAGCTTCCACGACGACCTGCTGCGCAACCGCACTCTCATCACCGAACGCCTTGTCGACATCGATCGGCTGCACCGCACCGAGCTGCTCGACCTCGCGGCCCAGGGCGACGACTCCGGTGGCCTGTTCGGCGGCGACGGCGACTGGCCACGGCGGTGGGACGGCATGCTCGCCTGGTTCGTGTCCGACGGAGCTCATCAGCCCGAGATCGACGCGCTCAGCGGCGCGACCACCCTCGCCATCCGAGAGCTGCTCACCCTGTTGCGCCGCCTGACCGAGCAGGCGACCCGACCGGTCAACCGGGCCGCCGAGCTGCGTGAGACCGCCGCCTGGTTCGCCCGCTGCGACAGCGACGCCCACGCACACGAGCTGTTCGACGCGGCGTTCGGCCTGTCGCCGCTGGATCATGCGGGCCTGGCGGTGCCCGACGCGGACGCCGAGGGTCGGTTCCCAAGCTGGTGGCAGGTGGCCCCGGTCGACGTGCCCGTGTCGCTGCGCACGCATGGCCGCCGGCCCGCTCGCGGCGGCACCGCGAAACGACGTGACTACTCGCAGGCTCGTCGTGCGATGGAGCTCGAACAGGCCGCAGCAGCCGAACGCCAGCAGCTCGCCGAGCAGCGGCTCGTGTCGCTCGACCTGTCGAGCGAGCAGGTCGGCGCGGACGAGTGGCCCCTGCTGCTGCGCTGGCTCGACGACGCACTCGCCCGACGCGACACCGGCGCCGAGTTCAGCTCGACGGTGCGCACCTCGTCGTGCGCGCTGACGTTGCGCTCGGCCGAGGGCGACACCCGGCTGCGTGCACCAGCGGGCACCTTGACGCTGCGCCGATGCCGACTCGAGGTGCACCGCACATGAGCACCATCGCACCCAACGCACGCCTCGCAGTTCACCTGCCGCCCCAGCAGCTGCCCGAGCTGCAGGCCGCCGCCCGCGCGCTGCTGCGTCAGCCGCTGCTCACCGCTCGTTCCCGCGACCAGTTCCGGCTGGTGCTGCGCTTCGAGACGGTGCTGCGCAACGAGTTCGCGCAGAAGCTCGGCTACCGCCTCGACGTCAGCCGAAGCGCCGCCCGACTGCTGCGTCGCCCCGCGGCGTTGACCGAGCACCGAGGCGCACGGCTCGAGTCGGGCAAGGTGCTCGGCCGACTCGGTTACGT
>JAFAFN010000450.1 GCA_023423475.1 Actinomycetes bacterium
GCCCAGAGCTCGTCGAAGCCCTTCTTCGCGTCGTCGGCGACGTCCTCGGCGTCGTTCTTCGCGTCGTCGGCGACGTTCCCTGCGTCGGTCTTCACGTCGTCGGCGGCGTTCTCGACGTCGTCCTTTGCGCTGTCGTCGCTGGAGCAGGCGCCGCCGACGGCGACGGTCGCACCGAGCAGGCCGATGAGGCCGAGTCGAATCAAGCGGGAAGTAGGCATGTTGTCTGATCCTTCTGGTGGGCGGACGGCGGGCACCGACCGTGCACCCAACCGATCGACAAGTTTTCGCCTCCCTTGAGGGAACGGGTCGGTCCGCGAGCCGCACCGGTCCCTCGAGGCCGGCTCCCCGTTCGGGCTCGGAGCCCCGGAGCCGATACGGTTGGCGCCGCAGCGAGGGGCGCTGCGGGCCGCGCTCAAGGGGGTGCCCCATGGATCTCACCGTGCTCGCGATTCCCGGATTCTTCGGGTCGATGGCCTACGAGGCGCGATGGCTCGCCCGCCGTGCCGAGACCGAAGGACCCTCCCCGGTCGACTACACGCGGGAGGACACGATCGCGAGTCTCGCGATGGGAACCGGCAGCCTGGTCGTCCCCCTGCTCGCACGTCGATTCTCGAACAACTTCGCAGCCGGCACCGGCAGGTGGGCCAAGCCGCTGCTCGGCATCGCCGCGGCCGGGGCGGTCACGGCGATCATCGCCGACGCGGTCGCTCGCGCCCACGACCAGGAACCCGGTGAGATCCCCGAGCGCACGCCGGACGACGCCCCGTCGGCCGGCACCGAAGCGCCGGACGAGTCGAACCGACGCTGGCGCCGCCTCGCGAAGAAGGTCGCAGGGAGCTCCGCCGCGACTGCGATCGTCGCCGCCGGCTACGGCGCTGCGTCCACCTGGGCGGTGCAGACCTCGGCGAAGAAGCTCTGGTCGCGCCGGGTGGTCAAGGACCTCGGGGGCGGCGCGGTGCCGCTCACGATCGCCGTGCTCGGATGGGACTTCCTCTACTACTGGAGCCACCGCCTGCAGCACGAGAGCCGGGTCATGTGGGCGATCCACGTCGTGCACCACTCGAGCGAGAAGTACAACCTGTCGACCGCGCTCCGTCAGCCGTGGGCGGACTCGCTGGGCATCTTCCCGCCGTACGGGCTGATGTGCCTCTTCGGCGTGCGACCGGCGCACGTCGAGACCGCACGGCAGCTGAACCTGATCTACCAGTTCTGGATCCACACCGACGCGATCCGCTCGCTCGGCCCGCTCGAAGAGGTGTTCAACACCGCGTCGCACCACCGGGTGCACCACGGGGTGAACTCGCGCTACATCGACCGCAACCACGGCAGCATCTTCATCATCTGGGACCGTCTCTTCGGGACGTTCCAGCGGGAGCTCGCCGAGGACCCGGTGCGCTACGGACTCACGAAGAACATCGACACGTTCAACCCGCTGCGCATCGTCAGCCACGAGTACGGCGAGATCCTGCGTGACGTCGTCGAGGCCGACACCTGGGGCGACCGGCTCTCGTACGTGTTCCGCGGGCCCGGCTGGGCCTACGCCCGACACCCCCAGCGCGCTGGTGGCGAAGCCGGGCACCCGCCCGTCGAGACCACCGCGGTCGACAGCAGCGCGGTCGAGGGCAGGGCGGTCGAGGGCGCACCGGTCGCGCTCGCGGGGGCCTGATCGTGGGAGCGACCGGGCCAGAGGCCGAACGGTTCCTGATCGCCTATGGCGACGCGCTGAGTGCCGGCGACGGAGAACGGGTCGCCCAGATGTGGGAGCTGCCCGCACTCGTGCTGAGCGACTCGGGGTCGATCACCGTGACGTCGCCCGAGCAGGTCGCCGACTTCTTCGGTCGCCAGCCCGCGCACTACGAGTCCTCGGGCATCTTCGCCACCCGCGCCGAGTCCGTCGCGATCGAGCAGCTCTCCGACGAGCTCTGCACCGCGGACGTCCGCTGGGTCGGGCTCGACGCCGAAGGGCGCCGCACGAACCACTTCGAGCTGAGCACCTACGTGCTGCGACGCGACGCGATGGGCGACGTGCGCATCCAGGTCGCGATCACCCGGACGTCGCGCATCCCCGTCTGAGCACTCCGCTTTCTCCCGCCCGGCTGGGCCCGCGATGCCTGCGAGTGGCACAATCTGACGACCTATCAGCTCTTCAGGGGGAACCATGCCCACCGATGTCGTCATCGTCTCCGGGGCCCGCACGCCCATCGCCACCGCCTACAAGGGGTCCCTCACCGGCATCGATGCCTGGGGCCTGTCCGAGGTCGCCATGGCGGCCGCCGTCGAGCGCTCCGGCATCCCGACCGAGAAGTTCGAGGACATCGGCTGGGGTGAGTCGATGCAGGGCGGCGGCAACGTCGGCCGCTACGCCGCCAACCAGATCGGCCTGACGAACGTCCCGGGTGTCGCCACCCAGCGCTGGTGCGCCTCGGGCATGGCCGGCACCCAGTGGATCGCCGCCAACATCGCGGCCGGCATGATCGACGTCGGCATCGGCGGCGGTGTCGAGTCGATGTCGACCGCGCCCGCCACGTCGAAGGCCGGCGAGATGTGGTTGCCCGCCGCCAACCTCGAGACCGAGGACGCACCGCCGTTCAACACCGCCAAGGGCGTCGGCGACAACGCCGCCCGCATGGCCGGCGTCACCCGCGAAGAGGCAGATGCGTGGGCCTACCGCTCGCACATGAACGCCATCCGCGCCATCGACGAGGGTCGCTTCAAGAACGAGATCGTGCCGGTCACCCTGCCCGACGGTTCGCTGTTCGAGGTCGACGAGCACCCGCGCCGCGGCTCCACCCTCGAAAAGCTCGCCACCCTGCCACTGCTCAACGCGTTCGACGAGGGTGCGACCACCACCGCCGGCAACGCCTCGGGCCTCAACGACGCCGCCGCCGCGCTCGTGCTCGTGTCGCGTGAGTTCGCCGAGGCCAACGGCCTCACCCCGCTGGCCGTCATCCGCGGTTGGGGTTCGGTGTCGTTCACCCCGGCCGAGACCGGCCTCACCCCCGCCCACGCCATCCGGCGGGCGCTCGCCAAGGCCGACGTCGCGCTCGACCAGGTCGACTCCTTCGAGATCAACGAGGCGTTCGCCTCGGTCACCGTCGCCGCGGTCAAGGAGCTCGGTGTCGACCCCGAGATCGTGAACGTGAACGGCTCCGGCTGCTCGCTCGGGCACCCGATCGGCTGCACCGGTGCCCGCATGATCGTCACGATGATGAACGAGCTCGAGCGCACCGACGCCCGCTACGGCGTCGTCGCCATGTGCGCCGCGGGCGGCATGGGTTCGGCCACCGTCATCGAGCGGGTCTGATCGACCCCACTCACCCTTGAGATGTGTCGTCAGGGTGCCGCTCCGGCAGCACTCTGACGGCACATTTCGTCGTTCTGGGGGCTCAGGGGGTCGGGGCCGGCAGGATCCAGGGCTGCGGGCCGAGGCGCCACGGTTCGGCGGCCAGGTCGACGTCGGGGTCGACGATCCGCTGCGCCGCCCGCCCGTTGAGCGAGACGAAGGCGTCGGCGCGGACTTCGACGGAACCGCCGTGCTCGTCGGCGATGACGTGGGCCGCCTGGCGGATCAGCTCGGGGTCGGTCGACAGCACCCGCAGCTGCTGCGGGGTGAACCAGCGTGACGCGTCGTCACGCGACGAGGCACCCGTCGCCGGGTCGGTGACCCGGAAGCTCAGGTCGCCCGCCTTCTCGACGAGCATCACGTTCCAGCCGAATCGATAGGCCTCGCCGGTCCAACGGTGGTCGCCGGGATAGGCGAGGTGGCGCAGCGGCAGGGCGACCTGCACGACCATCCACAGCGCGGCGAGGACCAGCCACCCGCGCCGGATCGGCGCGGACCCGGACAGCGCCCCTGACGTCGAGGGTGCGGGACCGGGTTCCGCACCCCCGTCGAAGTGTCCCGTTTTTCGGGACGCTTCGTCTGCCGCACCGACCGACCGTCCCGTTTTTCGGGACACTTCGACGGGGACTGCGGGAGCGACACCGAGTCGGGTGAGCACCCGCCGGGGCCAGCCGGGGTCGAAGAAGACCGTCGACACGGCGATCATCACCCACGGGAACACGCCGATCATCGGGAACAGCATCCACGTCACGACGTGGAAGCCCACCAGCACCAGCCACGCGACGAACCGCGTCCGTCGCCACAGCAGGAACCCGACGACGGTGCAGTCGAACAGCGCCCCCGCCCAACTGAACGCGATCGCGGCGTCCGGCGACGACAACAGCGGCGCGAGCGCGTCGCCCACCACGGGCA
>JAFAFN010000500.1 GCA_023423475.1 Actinomycetes bacterium
ATGGGCACCTCGTACACGGTCGCCTACTCGATGACCAAGGGTGCGGTCGTGCAGCTCACGAAGAGCCTCGCCATGGAGTTCTCGAAGACGAAGCTCCGGGTCAACGCGATCGCGCCGGGCTTCGTCAGCACCGAGCTGACCCGCACCTTCCACATGCCCGACAACGTCGACATGGACCTGCTGCAGCCGATCATGGGCTTCCGCGGCGGCGCCAAGCCCGAGGAGATCGCAGGACTGTTCGCATTCGTGGCATCGTCCGACGGTGCGAACCTGCACGGCTCGATCCTGTCGAGCGATCTCGGCCTGAAGGCCGGCTGAGTCAACAGCAGCCTGACGGCCGGCTGAGTCAACAGCAGCCTGACGGCCGGCCAAGCTGACAACCAAGGGGGACATCTGATGGGGGACACCGGATCGGTGGATGGCGCAGCGGTCGAGGGCGCAGCGGCGACGCCCGACGCGAGCGCGGCGCGACCCGAGGAGTCGCGTCGCGACCCCGTGCAGACGCAGGCGGATCTGCAGGCGTGGCTGGTCGAGACCCTGCCGGAGGGCAGCGAGCCCGAGATCACCGAGTTCACGGTGCCGGACTCGAACGGCATGTCGAGTGAGACGGTGCTGCTCGAGGCGACCTGGACCACCGACGGCCGACGGGAGGCGCATCCGCTCGTCGCGCGCATCGCGCCGCTCGACTCGGCGGTGCCGGTGTTCGAGACCTACGACCTCGACTCGCAGTTCAAGACGATGGCCAAGGTGCGTGAGCTGACCGGCGTGCCGGTGCCCGAGACCCACTGGCTCGAGGAGGGCGACGAGGCGATCGGCTCGCCGTTCTTCGTGATGAGCCGCGCCTACGGCGTGGTCCCCCCGGACGTCATGCCCTACCCGTTCGGCGACAACTGGCTCTTCGACGCGTCGCTCGAGGACCAGCGGCGCCTCGAAGCGGCGACCGTCGACGTGCTCGTCGAGCTGCACGGCATCGAGGACCCCGAGCAGCACTTCGACTTCCTCGTCGACGCCGACGACGGTGACGAGCGGTCGCCGTTGCGTCGACACGTCGACGCGACCCGCTCGTACCTGGAGTGGGTGACGAACGACGGCGTGCAGGTCCCCCTGTTGGAGCGGGCCTTCGAATGGCTCGAGGCGAACTGGCCCGAGGACGAGCCGCCGTCGGCGCTGAGCTGGGGCGATGCCAGGATCGGCAACGCCATGTACGACGACTTCGAGCCCGTCGCGGTGCTCGACTGGGAGATGGCGTCGATCGCTCCCCGAGAGGTCGATCTGGCCTGGATGATCTACATCCACCGCTTCTTCCAGGACGTCGCCGCGGTGTTCGAGCTCGAGGGCATGCCGCACTTCATGCACCGCGACCAGATCGTCGCGATGTACGAGGAGCGTGCCGGCTACACACCGCGGGACATGGACTTCCACACGCTGTACGCCGCGGTCCGCTACGGCGTCGTCGCGGTGCAGGTCAAGAAGCGGGGCATCGCCTTCGGGATGGACGAGATGCCCGAGGACCCCGACGACATGTTGATGAACCGTCAGGCGCTCGAGGAGATGCTGGACGGGACCTACTGGGACCGCGTGCTCTGAGCCCGCTGCGACCTGCGGTGCGCAGATCGACAGGGGAGAGGGTCAGCCGTCGCCGTCGGAGTCGCTGAAGGACACCGTCACGCCGAGCTGGCTGGCGATCTCGGTGCGTAGCGTGACCCTCGCGGCGACGACGTTGTCGTAGGCCTCGGTCAGCGCGTCGAACTGCGCCGCCTGGGCCTCGTCGCCGACGACGAGGTCGGCGTACGGGGTGGTCACCGCGGCGAGCGCCTCGGCCGCGTCGGCGAGGTCGCCCGACATGCGGGCGTCGGTCGACAGCGATTGCGCGGCGACGAGCGCGCCCAGCCCGGTGTCGGTCGGTGAGTCCTCGTCGGGCCGCTCGCCGTAGATCGAGCGCACGCTGTCGAGCATCTCGACCACGTCGGTCCCGGCCCGGTGCGCTGCGCCGGGGTCGACCGACGCGGGCGCCGGCTCGGCACCGTCCGCGCCCGAGGCCGGGCCGAGGTACATGTCGGCGACCGTGGTCAGCGCGGCGATCGAGCCGTTGACCAGGTCGGCGAGCACCTCGGTCTCGTCTGCGTACATCGAGTCGCCGCCGGGGGAGCGCATCTGCTCGGCGAACGGCTCGTCGCCGTCGACCCCGACCGTCCAGGCGTCACGCAGCTCGACGGCCCCGTCGGCCACCAGCTGCGACGCCGCGGCGGCGAAGGCGCACCGGCGTGGGTCGGTCGCGGCGCTGTCGTCGGCGGAGAAGAGGATCTGCTCGATCGCTGCGAGACCTCGTACGTCGGCGCCGAGATCGCCGACGACGGTGACGTCGATCGACTCGGGCAGCTCGCCGGGGGTGTTCAGGTCGTCCTCGAGCTTGCCGAGGTCGACCTCGTAGGCGATGTCGGAGTTCGACTTCAGGTCCTTCGCCGGGCCGAAGCGGAACGCCTCGGTCGCCTGCCACGCCGACATCGCCTGCTGCCAGGATGCCCGTGCGGCATCGAGGGTCTCGGCGCCGGGCGTGGCGCACAGCGACGCGGTCGTGTCGGCGAGCTCCTCGGTCGTGGTCGCGACGTCCTCGTAGGCGGGCACGATCACGTCGTCGATGACCGCTCCGATCACCTCTGCTCGATCCGGCGCGTCGTCGTCGCTGAAGGTCGAGACCTTGCCGCCGCCGTCGGAGCTGCAGCCGGCGACGAGCAGGATCGTGGCGACGGCCGCCACGGAGCAGCGGATCCATCGTGCGGTGGGGAGCAGTGGCGTCATGTTCGTCCTCGTGGGTGCTGCAGCTGCTCGGGACCCGGTCCCGCGTCGCTGCGATGGCTCCGTGCGTACTACAGCGAGTTCAGGAATGCGATGAGTGCGTCCCGGTCGGCCCGGTCGAGTGCCAGGAAACCCCGCTGGGACTGCTCGGCCTCGCCGCCGTGCCAGAGCACCGCCTCGGTCAGGTCACGGGCGCGGCCGTCGTGGAGGAACCGGGTGTGGCGGTTCACCGCCTGCGTGAGGCCGATGCCCCACAGCGGCGGGGTGCGCCACTCGCTGCCCGACGCCTCGAAGTCGCTGCGTCCGTCCGCGAGCCCCTCGCCCATGTCGTGCAGGAGCATGTCGGTGTACGGGCGGATGGTCTGGTTGCTCAGCGGTTCGATGTCGGCGTCGCCCGTGCGGAGCTCGGGCACGTGGCACGTCGAGCAGCTGAGCTCCTCGAACAGCTCTGCGCCACGGTCGGTGGTGCGGTCGCCGACGTCGCGACGTGCCGGCACGGCGAGCGCCCGTGTGTAGAACACGACGCGGTCCAACTTGGAGTCGGTGATCTCGGGCTCCACCGGTGTGCCACCCGACGGGGCCGCGAGGCAGGCCGCCTGGACCGGCGTGCAGTTCTGGTCGGGGTGGATGCGCGACGTGATGCCGATGTCGCCGAGGAAGGCGCCGGCGGTCTGCTCCTCGACGGATGCGACGTTCGCCTTCCACCCGAACCGGCCGAGCACCGTCGCCTGTTCGACGGGACTCCAGACCCGGTTGACCCGACCCGAGATCGGGCCGTCCTCGTCGGCCTGGCTGGCCGCGATCGCCTCGATGTCCTCGTCGGTGATGGCTTCGAGCAGGCCGGTGCCGAACACCGGGGGAGCGATGCGGGGCGACACCATCACGTCGTCGCCGAGCGGGCCGAACGCGGGGTCGGCGATCTCGTAGGTGGGGTCGATCAGCGTGTAGGGGGTGCCGTCGTCGTAGGTGCCGTGCACCTCGTTCTCGGTGATGTCGATCCTGCCCTCGGCGGGCACGCCGTTGATGGCGCCGTCCTGCAGCTGGTCGCCGTAGGCCGCGTGCGGGTTGGGTCCGCCGTGCGGGTCGGTGCCGGGCACCGACAGGCGCAGCAGCAGACCGTTGCTGTTCGGGTCCTCGAAGGTGGGAGGTTCACCCCGGCCGTCCTTGAAGTGGCACGACGAGCACGACTGGGCGTTGAACACGGGGCCGAGCCCGTCGCGCGCCGTGGTCGACGCGGGCGCGGTCACCCAGTTGTCGTTGAAGAAGTTGTTGCCCACGACGAAGGCTCGTCGTTGCTCACGGCTCATGCCGGGCGCGGGCTGGGCGAACGCGTTGGCGCCCGTGTTGTGGACCGTGGCGGCGCCGCCGGACGCCTCGAGCT
>JAFAFN010000535.1 GCA_023423475.1 Actinomycetes bacterium
GGCTCGATGTCCTCGGGGCTCGCGGGGGTGCCGTAGGCCATCACCACCACGCCGACACGATCGGCGTCACCCACCGGCGAGCTCCTCCGGACGGGTCGTGTGCACCAGCTCGACGACCTGCTCGAGCACCTCGGGGTCGGTCTCGGGCAGCACGCCGTGGCCGAGGTTGAAGATGTGGCCGCCACGGCCGCCGGGGTTGCCACCACCGCGGCGCAGCACGTCGAGCACCGCGGGTCGCGTCGGCTCCCAACCCGCCGCGACGATCGCCGGGTCGAGGTTGCCCTGCAACGAGGTGCCCTCGGGGACCCGGGTCCGAGCGGCATCGAGCGGGGTGCGCCAGTCGACGCCGACGACCTCGGTGCCGGCCGAGGCGATCAGCCCGAAGAGCTCGGCGGTGTTCACCCCGAAGTGGATGCGAGGGACGCCCAGATCGGCGACACCCGCCATCACCTTGGTGCTGGCGGGCAGCACGAAGCGCTCGTAGTCGGCGGGGCTCAGCGCGCCGGCCCACGAGTCGAAGAGCTGCAGCGCCGAGGCACCGTCCGCGACCTGCGAACGCAGCGAGTCGATCGCCAGATCCGCGAGTGCGTCCATGAGGTCGAACCAGAGCGCCTCGTCGGTGTGCATCAGCGCCTTGGTCTTCACGTACGTGCGTGACGGCCGCCCCTCGAGCAGGTAGCTCGCGACCGTGAACGGCGCGCCGGCGAAGGCGATGAGCGGCACGGGGAGCTCCCGCACCAGGTTGCGCACGGTCTCGCGCACGTAGGGCGTGTCGGCGTCGGGGTCGAGCGGGCGGAGTCGCTGCAGGTCCTCGCGGCGGGCGAACGGCTGTGCGACCACCGGGCCGACACCCGGTTCGATGTCGACGCCGAAGCCGATGGCGTGCACCGGCGTCATGATGTCGGAGTAGAGGATCGCCGCGTCGACGCCGTAGCGGCGCACCGGCTGCAGCGTGATCTCGGTCGCCAGGTCGGGATCGGCGATCGCCCGCAGGATCGTCCCGGTGCCCCGGATCGAGCGGTACTCGGGCAGCGATCGGCCGGCCTGTCGCATGAACCACACCGGTGTGCGGCGGGTCTGCTGGCCCCGACACGCTCGGACGAAGTCGGAGTCGGAATGGTCGGTCAGCGGAGCTGTCATCGGCGCCAAGTCAACCACGCGTACGCTCGGAGTCCCTATGCGGCGCAGCATCGACGACGACCAGATCCCCGTCCCCCCGGTCGACGAGGACCTGCTCGACGACCTCGTCCCGGTCAACTGGGCGGTGAACATCTGCGACGACTACGAGGACGCCGGTCTGCGGATCCAGCTGGTCGTCGAGGAGGTCGGCGCGGCCGGCACCGGCCTGGTCGCGCACCTCGACCCGGCACAGGCCCGACGCCTCCGTCTGGCCCTGCGCAGCGCCCTCAAGGAGCTCGGCCAGGACGTCGGGAGCTGAGCTCGCCGTCGTCGGCGGCCCCGCCGCCGGCAGCTCAGTAGCCGGCAGCTCAGTAGCCGGCGGCGACGTCGACGACGCCGAGCAGCGGTTCGCCCGCGATCCGGCGACGCACGTTCTCGGTGATCCGCTCGGCGAGGCGCGGCACCAGCATCTCGGGTGTGTTGGCGACGTGCGGCGTGACGATCGCGTTCGGGAGGTCCCAGAGCGGGTGGCCGTCGGGCAGCGGTTCCGGATCGGTGACGTCGAGCGCGGCGCCCGCGATGGTGCCGTCGCGCAGGGCCTGGACGAGGTCGTCGGTGACGACGTGGCCGCCGCGGGCGATGTTGACCAGCCAGCACGACGGACCCATCAGCTCGAGTCGGCGGGCGTCGATGAGACCCTCGGTCGAGGGCGTCAGCGCGAGCGCCAGCACGACCGCATCGGCGCCGCGGAGCGCGTCGTCGAGTCCGTCCTCGCCCACGACCCGTTCCGCCCCCGGCATCGGTGCGACGTTGCGTCGCACGACGATGTTGCGGGTGCCGAACGGTTCGAGCAGGGCCAGCAGCTGCTCGGTGATGCCGCCGCCACCGACGATGCAGACCGTCGCGCCGGCGAGGTTCGTTCCGAGGGTGCCGGGCCCTCGCCAGGTGGTCGCCCTGGCGTACGCACCGAGTCCCCGCTTGCCGGCCAGCAGCAGGGCGAGCGCCATCTCGGCGACGTCGTCCGCGTAGGCGCCCTTCGCGCACGTCCACAGCCGACGGTCGTCGAGCACGTCCAGGTACGGCTCGATGCCCGCCCAGGGCAGCAGCACCCAGTCGACGGCGTCGCCGAGCGGATCGATCAGCTCCCGGAGCCCTCGTGGGTCGGCGCTGCCACCCCACACGATCGTGTCGGCATCCGCGGGGGCCACCAGCTCGGCGCCGCCGGCGACCGCGGCATCGAGCATGAACGCCGGCGTGAGGTCGGGGGTGTTCGCGACGCGGGGGACGGGCATGGGGCCATCTCAGCACAGGGCGGTACACTTGACGATCCCCCAACGAGCTGTCCGGGCCGGACGAGGAGCACGTGTGGCCAACCACCCCGAGCTGGAGGCCGAGCAGGCGTACGTCGATCGTGCGTACGAGAGCCTGGAGCGCGCCAAGCGCATCGCCGCGTCGATGCGCGAGGGGGTCGTCGACGGACAGGGCGGGACGTTCCAGAACCGCTACGAGCGCGACGTCGTCTGGGAGCGCGTGGGTGTCCGGCTGCACCAGCTCGAGATCGGCGACCGGTCCCTGGTGTTCGGCCGCATCGACACCGAGGGCGACCCCGACGGGCTGGCCAGCCCCGACCACGAGGCACGGACCTACTACATCGGTCGCCTCGCGGTCGCGGATGAGCACAGCGAACCTGTCGTCGTCGACTGGCGCGCTCCGCTGGCCGAGTCGTTCTACCGGGCGACGGGCGTGGACCCGATGGGCCTGCGTCGCCGGCGCCACTTCGCCAGTCGCGGCAAGGTGCTGCTCGGCATCGACGACGAGCTGTTCGGCACCGCGACCGCTGCGCTCGACGACGGGCAGGTGCAGGGCCACGGCGCGCTGATCGCGGCGCTCGAGGAGTCCCGCTCCGGGAAGCTCTCCGACATCGTCGGCACGATCCAGGCCGAACAGGACCGCATCATCCGGTCCGACCTGCCCGGCGTGCTCGTGGTGCAGGGCGGCCCCGGCACGGGCAAGACCGTCGTCGCGCTGCACCGCGCCGCCTACCTGCTCTACTCGCACCGGTTCCCGCTCGAAGGTCAGGGCGTGCTCGTGGTCGGGCCGAACCGCGTGTTCCTGTCCTACATCGAGCAGGTCCTGCCGTCCCTCGGCGAGGCCGGCGTGCAGATCGCGGTGCTCGGCGATCTGGTGCCGAACGTCCGGACCGCGGGCGCGGACCCGGTCGAGGTCGGCCGGGTCAAGGGCGACCAGCGGATGATCCGGGTCATCCGGCGCGCCGTCGCCGACCGCGAGCGGCCCCTGCGGGAGACGCTGCGAGTGCCCCACGGCGTACAGCGACTCACGCTGACCGTCGGGCAGTCCCAGGACATCGTGCACCAGGCACGCCGACGGGCCAGGACCCACAACGCGGGGCGCAAGCACGTCGAGCAGATGCTCTTCGAGCGCCTCGCCGCGTCGAGCCGCGACGAGGACGACACCCCGGAGATCCTGCGCGACCGCCTGCGGCGCGAACCCGAGGTGGTCGAGGCGCTGGAGCGGATGTGGCCGGTGCTGACGCCCGCGGAGCTGCTCAACGACCTGATGGGCTCGCGGGCGCTCATGCGCTCTGCAGCCCAGCGTCACCTCGAGCCCCACGAGTGGAAGCTCCTGTTGCGGCCACGTCGAGCGGACCCCACCGAGATCGTCTTCACCTCGAACGACGTCCCGCTGCTCGACGAGGCGCTCGAGCTGCTCGGCCCCCGGCCGCGCCACAAGGACGCCGACGCGGTGCGGACCTTCGGCCACATCGTCGTGGACGAGGCCCAGGACCTGACCCCCATGGAGCTGCGGGTGCTCGACCGCCGTTCGCTGAACGGGTCGATGACCATCGTCGGGGACATCGCGCAGGCGACCGGGTCGTGGCCCCACGACGACTGGTCCTCGGTCCTCGAGCACCTGCCCGAACGCCGCCCGCCACGTCGCGCCGAGCTGACCGTGGGCTACCGCGTGCCCGGCCCGATCATGGAGCTCGCCGCCAAGGTGCTGCCGCTCGCCGCGCCGGGTCTGACCGCGCCGACCTCGATCCGCCACACCGGCGACCTGCCGATCATCGAGTCGGTCGACGCCGAGAAGGTCGGTCTCGGTGTCGTCGACGCCGTGCGCCGCGAGCTCGAGGTGATCGGGTCCGGCAACATCGGCATCGTCGCCCCCGACGCGATGGTCCCGGGGATCGAGCAGGTCCTCGACACCGCCGGCATCGCTTTCGGCCGGGCGACCCGTCAGGGCCTCGACCGCCAGGTCACCGTCGTGCCGGTCTCACTCGCCAAGGGGCTCGAGCTCGACTCGGTCGTCGTCGTCGAACCCGGTCGCATCCTGCACGACGAGGTGCGCGGCGCACAGAGCCTGTACGTCGCGCTGACCCGCTCGACGCGGCGGCTGTCGATCGTGCACTCGGGCGAACTGCCCCCGGTCCTGCGCTGAGGACCGGTGTTGCGCTGAGGGGACTCAGGCGGTGACGAGGATGCGCTCGGTGGCGTAGGCCGGCACGCCGACGTGGGCGCCGTCGACCTCGACCGTGGCCGTGCCGTCGGGCGAGAGCACGGTCAGCACACCGGAGTGGCCCGGCTGCAGCGAGTGCTGCTCGAGGAAGTCCAGCATGCCCGGCTCGAACTCGAGCTCCTCGGGGATGCGGCTGATCGTGAACGACGCGCCGACCTCGACGTCGCGCAGCGGATGCGCGTCGGGTGCGTGGTAGTCGGCGCCGGGGATCGGGTTGCCGTGCGGGCAGGTGGTCGGGTCGCCGAGCACACGGGTGAGCGAGCTCTCGACGGACTCCGAGATGACGTGCTCCCACTTGCCGGCCTCTTCGTGGGCCTCTGCCCACGAGAGCCCGAGGATGTCGGTGAGGAAGCGCTCGGCGAGGCGGTGGCGGCGCACGACGCGCTCGGCGAGCACGACGCCCGTCGGCGTGAGGCTGATGGTCGAGCCGACGTTGATCAGCGACTCGTGCTCCATGCGGCGGATCATCTCGGAGACCGCGGGTCGGGAGACCTCGAGGCGCTCGGCGATGCGGGCCTGGATCACGTCGATGTCGTCCTCGCGCAGCTCCCAGATCGCCTCGCAGTACTCCTCGAAGGCGGGGTGGAACTCTTTGGCGCGTGAAGTGACCACGGCGACAACTGTACGTCCCCGACCGCCCGGATGCGTGTCGGACACGCTGCATTCGGTCTCCACGAGAACATCCGTCAGGAACGCCTGACAGGCCCGGCCGCCGGGTTCGCTGTCACCACCCGTCGGTACAGTCGTGCCATGACGTCCGAGCCGCCTCCCTCCTCGGCGCAGGCTGCGTTCTCGGCCGCGGTGCGGGCCTGGTTCGACACGTCCTTCCCGGCGCCGACGGTGGCGCAGACCTCGGCCTGGGGGCCGATCGCCGAGGGGCTCCACACGCTGTTGTGTGCGCCGACCGGATCGGGCAAGACGCTCGCCGCCTTCCTCTGGGCGATCGACCGGCTCGGACGCCAGGACCCAGCGACCCGTGCGCCGGGGGTCAAGGTCGTCTACGTGTCGCCGCTGCGGGCGCTCGCCGTCGACATCGAGAAGAACCTGCGCAGCCCCATCCGCGGCATCTCGCTCGCGGCCGAGCGCATCGGCGAGCACTTCGTCGAGCCGTCCGTGGGTGTCCGCACCGGCGACACCTCGTCGAACGAGCGCCGTGCGCTGGTGCGCAACCCGCCCGACATCCTCATCACCACCCCCGAGTCGCTCTACCTGATGCTGACCTCGGCGGCGCGTTCGTCGCTGCTCGGCGTGCAGAGCGTCATCGTCGACGAGATCCACGCGCTGGCGCAGACCAAGCGCGGGGCGCACCTCTCGCTCACCCTCGAGCGCCTCGAGCAGCTCGTCGCCCACGGCCTGCCCGACGCCGATGCCGACGTCGCGCCGCCCGCACCCGCACCCGAGTGGGCCGAGCGTCGCGCCGCGGTCCAGCGCATCGGTCTGTCGGCCACCCAGCGTCCGCTCGAGGTCGTCGCCGGCTACCTCGGCGGCGGCACCGTCCCCGACGGCCCGGATGGTGGGGGGACCGTCGTGCCCCGACCCGTCCGCATCGTCGACGCCGCCATGCCGAAGGTGCTCGAGCTAGAGGTCGTCGTCCCGGTCGAGGACATGTCCGCGCCCGGCGAGGGAGAGGGCATCGGCCCCGGTTCGATCTGGCCGTCCATGCACCCGGAGCTCCTGCGCCTGGTCGAGGACCACCACTCGACGCTCGTCTTCGTCAACGCCCGGCGTCTCGCCGAGCGTCTGGCCAGCCGGTTGAACGAGCTCGCTGCCGAGCAGCGAGCCGAACGAGAGGGCGCCGAACTGCTGCCGGTGGTGCATCACGGCGGCGAGCAGATGGGCGTGGGTGCCTCCGCTGAGCACGAGCTGGTCAAGGCCCACCACGGCTCGTTGTCGCGTGAACGCCGACTCTTCGTCGAGGACGAGCTGAAGAGGGGAGAGGTGCGCGGACTGGTCGCCACCAGCTCCCTCGAGCTGGGCATCGACATGGGCGCGGTCGACCTGGTCGTGCAGGTCGAATCCCCGGGTTCGGTGGCGTCGGGTCTCCAGCGCATCGGTCGTGCCGGTCACCAGGTCGGCGCGCCGAGTCGTGGTCGCATCTTCCCGAAGCACCGCGCCGACCTGCTCGAGGCCGCCGTCGTCGTGCAGCGGATGCACGACGGCCTGATCGAGCACACGACCGTGCCGGTCAACCCGCTCGACGTGCTCGCACAGCAGCTCGTCGCCGCGTGTGCCCTCGACGAGTGGTCCGTCGACGAGCTGTTCGACCTGTGCCGGCGCGCCGACAACTACCGCACGCTCACGAGCGAGCTGTTCGAGAACACCCTCGATCTGCTCTCCGGCCGTTACCCGGCCGAGGAGTTCTCCGAGCTGCGACCGCGTCTGGTGTGGGACCGACTGGCGCACACGGTGCGCGGCCGTGCCGGCGCACAACGCCTCGCGGTGACCTCTGGCGGCACCATCCCGGATCGCGGGCTGTTCGGGGTCTTCCTCCCCGACGGCACCAGGGTCGGCGAGCTGGACGAGGAGATGGTCTACGAGTCCAGGGTGGGAGAGACCTTCCTGCTCGGCGCGTCCACCTGGCGCATCGAGGACATCACCTTCGAGCGCGTCGTGGTCACCCCCGCTCCGGGGCAGCCCGGCAAGATGCCGTTCTGGCACGGCGACGGACCTGGTCGAGAGGCCGAGCTCGGTCGGGCACTGGGTGCGTTCGTGCGCGAGATCCGCTCGATGGGGCCCGGCGAGGCGACCGAGGTCCTCCGCTCGCGGAACTTCCTCGACGAGCGCGCCGCGGGCAACCTGCTCGCCTACCTCGATGAGCAGGCCGAGGCGACCGGGGTCGTGCCGGACGACCGCACGATCGTGGTCGAGCGGTTCCGCGACGAGATCGGCGACTGGCGGGTCTGCATCCACTCGCCCCACGGGGCAAGGGTGCACGCCCCCTGGGCGACGATCATCCGGACCCGACTCGCGCAGCACTTCGACGAGTCCGAGGCCGCCGGCGGGTTCGGCGCCGAGGTCCTGTGGTCCGACGACGGCATCGTCATCCGGCTGCCCGAGGCCGTCGACCAGGTGCCCATCGACCTGATCCTGCCCGACCCCGACGACGTCGAGGGAGAGGTCATCGCGGCCCTGCCCGGCACCGCCGCGTTCGCGGCCCGCTTCCGAGAGGCCGCCGCACGAGCCCTGCTGCTGCCGCGCCGTCGGCCGGACCAGCGCACGCCGCTGTGGCAGCAGCGTCAACGAGCCGCCGACCTGCTGTCGGTCGCGTCGAAGTACCCGAGCTTCCCGATCCTGCTCGAGGCGACCCGGGAGTGCTGCAACGACGTGTTCGACCTGCCGGCGCTGCGTCGCCTCATGGGAGAGGTGCGCAGCCGCACGGTCAGGGTGGTCGAGGTCGAGACACCCGCGGCGTCGCCGTTCGCCCGGTCGCTGCTCTTCGGCTGGATCGCCGTGTTCATGTACGAGGGCGACGCACCGCTCGCCGAGCGTCGCGCCGCAGCGCTCGCGCTCGATCGGGATCTGCTGCGCGACCTGCTCGGCGCCGAGGAGCTGCGATCGCTGCTCGACGCCGAGGTCGTCGACACCGTCGAGCTCGAGCTGCAGCGCCTCGCCGAAGGTCGCGGTGCCAGGGACGCGGACGAGCTGCACGACCTGCTGCGGGTGCTCGGCCCGATGACCGAGCTCGAGCTCGCCGCCCGGGTCGTCGACGGTGCCCGCTCCGAGGTGACCGGCTGGCTCGCCGAGCTGCTCGATCGGCAACGGGTGTTCCCGGTCGCGGTCGCGGGGGAGCAGCGCATCGCTGCGGCCGAGGACGCTGCCCGGCTGCGCGACGCGCTCGGGGTCGCCGTGCCCGTCGGGCTGCCGACCAGCTTCACCGACCCGGTCGACACGCCGCTGCGCGACCTCGTCGAGCGCTACGCGCGCACCCATGGACCGTTCACCACCCCAGAGCTGGTCCGCCGACTCGGCGCGTCGACCGAGTCGGTCACGATGGCCCTCGAGCGCCTCGTCGATGCCGGCCGGGTGGTCAGCGGCGAGTTCCGACCCGGTGGGGTGCACAGCGAGTGGTGCGACGCCGACGTCCTGCGACAGATCCGGCGCCGCTCGCTCGCCGCCCTGCGCAACGAGGTCGCGCCGGTCGAGGGCACCGCGCTCGCCCGGTTCCTGCCCCGGTGGCAGGGCGTCGGCTCGACGCTGCGTGGGATCGACGCGGTCGCGGACGTCGTCGGGGTGCTCCAGGGGGCTGCCATCCCGGCGTCGCTGCTCGAGGCCGACGTGATGTCCCTTCGGGTGGCGGGCTACCAACCGTCGGACCTCGATCTGCTCTGCACCACCGGCGAGGTCGTCTGGCTCGGCGCCGGCTCGGTCGGTGCCCACGACGGTCGGATCCGGCTGGTCTTCCGTGACCAGGTCCCGGTGCTCGTGCCCGAGCCCGGCGACGCGCTCGAGCCCCTCGACCACCACGATGCGTTGCGTGCGCACCTCGCCGAGCGCGGGGCGTCGTTCTGGGGCGAGCTCGTCGGTGCCGCGGCAGCGGCCGGCCTGCCCTACGACGAGGCGACCGTGCTCGCGGCGCTGTGGGACCTGGTGTGGGCGGGCGAGGTCACCAACGACTCCCTGGCCCCGCTGCGCGCCAAGGTGTCGGGAGGTGCCGCTCGTCGTGCATCGGGCGCACGCTCACGGCGACCGAAGGGTGGCGCGGCGCGCCGTCATGCCCGCGGCTCGGCGGCGGGCCCGCCCGCAGCGGCCGGACGCTGGTCGCTGACCGCACCGCTGTTCGAACCGCGCCCCACCCCGACCGAGGCGATCACCCAACGCGCGCTCCAGCTGCTCGAGCGCTACGGGGTGCTGACGCGCGAGATGGCGCTCGCCGAGGGCGCCGAGGGCGGCTTCGCCGGTGTCTACCCGGTGCTCAAGCTGCTCGAGGAGCGCGGGCAGGTGCGCCGCGGCTACTTCGTCGACGGTCTCGGCGCCGCCCAGTTCGCCAAACCCGGTGCCGTCGACCTGCTGCGCGCCGCGGCGCAGACCGACGACGGTGTCGAGGGGGACCCGCTGCAGCGTCACGCGATGCCGTGGGAGCCCACCGGAGCGGCCACGGACCCGACCGACGAGCTGGTCCTCGCTGCGACCGACCCCGCCCAGCCCTACGGGGCCGCGCTGCCGTGGCCCGAGAGCTCCGGCCACCCGGCCCGTGCCGTCGGCGCGTACGTCGTGCTCATCGACGGTGCTGCGGTTGCCTATCTCGAACGCGGCGGCACGTCGGTCCTGACGTTCCCCGCGGCGGCCGAGCACCCCGAGTGGCCATCGGTGCTGGCGCAGCTGGTGCGCACCGGCCGTGTCCGACGCCTGCGGGTGCAGTCGGTCGACGGTGTCTCGACCGCCTCGAGTCCGGCGGTCGAGCGACTCGAGGCAGCGGGTTTCGTCGACGGCTACAAGGGAATGACACTCGGAACCTGAGC
>JAFAFN010000595.1 GCA_023423475.1 Actinomycetes bacterium
GCCGAGGTTCGATCGATTCGATCGGACCTCGGCCGACTCACGTCCCGCACGGGGAGAACGAGCAGATGCTGAACCATCAGGTCGGAATGGAGATCCAGGCGGTCCGCCGCTTCGCTCGCACGCTCGACGAGCGTGCGGCCGAGATCGAGCGGGTCATCGGGGCCGCCAACACCCGTGTCGACTCCGTCAACTGGCGGGGCAACGACCGAGACAGATTCGTGAGGGAATGGCACGACGTCCACGAAGGGCGTCTTCGCCGAGCCGCCGCGGGAATGCGGGATGCGGCGGTCGCCGCCCGCGCCAAGGCTGCTGAGCAGGAAAGGGTCTCCCGGTCGCACTGACGTGCATCGGAGAGGGAGAGGAAGAGTCGAATGGGACAGATGGTCGGCGCCGACGTCGGAGACCTCGAACGAGCGGGTGGGGAGCTCGCTTCGTTCGGAAAGCAGATCAGTGGAATGCAGCGGCCGCTTCGGGCGCAGCTGTACTCGACCCCCTGGAAGGGGCGAGCTGCGGATCGTTTCAGGTCCGACTGGGATCGGATCCACGGTCCGGCCCTGAGCGCGGCGGGAGAGTTCCTCCGCGAGGCCGGCTCCGGCCTTCGGAATCAGGCTCGCCAGCAGGCGGACGCATCCCACAGTGCCAGCGGGCAGGCTAGGTCCGAGCAGGCCCGAGCGATGCTCGAACGCTTCAGCGGCGGGTCTTGGGGACTCTCTTCGTGGGTACTCGGCGGCGTCATGGGCGGGATCTCACTCATCGACTCGTTGGACGGCGTGGCTCGGGCCGTCGGGATGAACCGCGCCGGGTCAGGGGTGCGCCGAGTGCTTGGGGTCTCCGGCCGATTTGTTCACCGCCAACTCGGCCCGATAGCCGGCAAGATCGGACTTCCACTCAGGATCATCTCTGGCGGCTACAGCATGTCGCTTGCAGGGGGCGACCTCTACCAAGCGATTCGGAGTGGCGACTCGGGCCTCGCGTGGGCTTCAGGCAGCAACTTCGTCCAGGCAGGACTGAAGACGTATCCGAACCCGGTGTCGTACTTGATCGGAGCGAACGCTGGGCTCTACACCGAGGTGGCGAAAGCAGCGACGTCGGACTCGATCGATTGGTCGTGGGGTGGGGTGAGCGACGTCGTGACAGCGAGCCCGGTGGAGTGGGGCAAGGCCATCTGGGAAGTGCGGGGCGATATCGGCAGCAGCATCTGGAAGGCGTTCACATGATCGAGGACGCAAGAGAGTCGGTGGCCTTGACGGACGACGAGGTGGTGGCCTTGGCGCTCGGCCTGGGTCGGGCATGGCCCGCGTCCGTGCCGACCGTCGACCTGGATGACGTGGATGCAGTACGAGCTGCAGGCCTCAGGGGGGAGCGCTCACTGTTCGTCCGCGGGCTAGTAGATGGTGACGGCGGCATCGATCCTGCTCTTGTTCCCATCCTCGAGCTCTGCGGCGCTGAGAAGCGACTGACGATCGTTGTGATCGGAGCCGACCTGGCGCCGGTACCGACAGCGTTCGTGACCGTTCACTACCGGTTCGAAGAGGCCTGGTGGCTCGAGTCGATCTCGCCGGTCGGTGTCCATGAGTTCGTCGCTGCCGATGTCGCTGAACATCGTGCGTACGTTCTCGGTTTCCTCGAATCGTTCCAGTCATCGCCAGCGGATGCGGCAGAGGAGTCGGTTCTCGTCGCATCTGCCGCCGCTGCGTACCTCGTTGGTCGAACCCGCATCACAGAGGCAGCGCTCGTCGGAGACGAGCTGCATGTGGGCAACCAGACGTCGATCGACCTTGTCGAGTTGATGGACCTGACGTTTCCGGCTTGACCATGGCGGGTGAGCTGCTCGGGCTCCTGCAGGCGTTGCCTCAGCAGGTCGTGCCGTCGCGCTCCGCTGCGGTACGGATGAGCCAGTCACCGGTGAACCCCAAGGTGAGCTGGTTGATCACGCACTTCGGCTCACCCTCCAAGGGGACCATCTCGGCGCGGTAGTCGAAGGTGGCCTCCCACCCGTCGCCGGACCGACGGACCGTCGGCTCGGACACACGTCTGAAGTCGATGAAGGAGTAGCGGGCGAACATCTCCGTCGCCTTCTGCCGGACGAAGTCCTCGGTGGCGTTCTCGTGTCGGTAGTACTTGGGGGCCGGGTAGGTCCACGATGCCACCAGTCCCTCGACATCGAACGTCGTGTTGGCCGCCAGGAACCGGTCGATCGCTGTCGCTGCTTCGGCGACTGGGATGTACGGCGGCTGGGTCGTCGTGGTCGTGGTGGTGGGGCGTGTCCGAGGAGGGGGAGGCACTGCTGGCGCCGCTTCGGTCGTCGTCGACTCTGCGGGAAGCACCACGGGTGCTGGTTGCGACGTGGTCGTCGTCGTGGTCGTGGTCGTGGAGCTCGTGGTGGTCGGTTCTGCGGTCTCGACCTTGTCGGCGTCGCGCCCCAGGAGGAACGCGACCCCTGCGAGGGAGGCGACGCCGAGCACTGCGGCGGTGACCCACAGGGCGATGAGCCCGCGGCTGGTCCGTTGCGGGGGAGGGGGTGGCTGGGTCTGCCAGTGGGGCCCAGTGCCGCCGCTGGACTGTCCAATGGGCTGCGGCGCACCCGCGTCGGCCGTCACGAAGGGCGGAATGGTCGAGATCGAGGGTGTCGGCGGAATCGCCGGTTGCGGTGTTCGCAGGACGGTCGAGTCTCGAGGGCGACGCAGGACGGTCGAGCCATCGTCATCGGCGGACGTGCCGGCGGCGCGGAGCGCGGTCGCGAAGTCGGCCATCGAGGGGTACCGCTGCGTCGGATCCTTGGCGGTGGCGATGTTGAGCACTCGACCGAGAGCGGGCGACACGTCGCTTCGCTCGATCGCAGGGAGCGGCTGTCGGGTGACTCGGTCGATCAGGCCCGCCATACCGCCTTCGGCGGCCGTGCCGAACGGAGGACGCCCGGCGAGCGCTGCGTACAACGTGGACCCGAGGGAGTACACGTCGCCGAGTACCGGATCCGACGTGCTGTCGAGGAACCGTTCCGGCGGTGCGTGCGGAGGGGAGATCGACTCGATCGTCTGGCTCCTCGACTCCAGGTCCTCGACGAGGGCGATGCCGAAGTCGGCCACGGCGGCTTCACCGTCGTGGAAGAGCACGTTCTCCGGCTTGATGTCCCGGTGGAACACCTTCGTCATGTGCGCTCGCTGGAGCGCGTCGGCGATGACCACGCCGTTGGTGACGACATCGGCGACCGAGAGCGGTCCGGTGTCGTGCAGCTGGTTGGCGAGCGACCCGCCGTCCATCAGCTGCATGACGATGCACGGCTGACCCGTCGAGGTGTACGCGGCCTGTAGGACGGGCACGATCCCGCGTACACCCGACAAGGACCCGAGCGTTCGACATTCCCGCTCGAAGCGATGGTGATCGGTGTCGCCGAGGTCGAGCACCTTGATGGCGACGCGACGCTCGATCCCTGCCTGCGTGGCCGAGTAGACGATGCTGAACCCGCCCCGGCCGATGGACCGCAGATCAGAGAAGCCGTCGATGACCGGGACCTCGCGTGGCGCCATCAGTCGACCTCGACCCACGCGCCATCGACGACGCGCCACTTCTCGGTGAACTTGCCGGAGGGACAACATGTGGCGTCGTTCTCGGTCCACAACGGGCCGGTGACGGTCATGACTCCCTCGGAGTCGATCGTCAGCGTCTCGACGTCACGGTCGCCCTTCGAGTACCGCTCGAAGGGCGGGACCGCATGGGTCATCGCCGACGGATCCGTTGCCGTCAACGACACGATCGATGTCGCACTACCGCTTCCTCCCCAGTTGCAGACGACCGCAGTGACGAGGTCGATCGCTCCGTCCGCATCGACGTCGAGGGACGCCGTGGTCTCCGGTCGGACCCAAGCGTTCACGAAACCGACCTCGGCCGAGTCGACTCCGGTATCGCCGTTTCCGTCGGAGAGCTGGATCGGGACCGAGTCCTGTTCCTGATAGTCCATGCACGAGCCGGCAGGCAGCAGCGCGTTCATGATGTTCACGGCCGGGGTCGTCTCCGGCGCAGGCGCCGGGGGCTCGGCCTGGACCGGACGGCGAAGCGGCGCCTTGAGGATGCTCAGGCGACCGACCTCTCGTTCGTAGGGGATCTCGATCGGCTCGCCGGTGGCGACGTCGATGAGCATCGACGAGGACTCGTCGACCCCCTCGCCCAAGTGGAACCACGACACGGCCTTGCCGCGCCGAACCTCGGTGACGCCCGACTGAGTGTGGTCCGTCGAGATGCCGAAGTTCATCGGATGGCGGGCGGCGACCTTCCGGGTCAGCGGGTCTTCGACGATGATCTCGTCGGACTCGTAGTACTGGAACTCCGGCCCGACGCCGCTGGCGAAGTAGTTGAGGTTGCCCTGCTCGTCGAGCGCGCCCCAACGAGGGCAGGTGTCAGCGACCTCGGGAGCCATGTCGGACGAGCCGCAGGGCACTGCGACCTCGTTCAACTGGGCGTCGTAGACGATCCAGTAGTTGACGTGGTCGCCGGC
>JAFAFN010000596.1 GCA_023423475.1 Actinomycetes bacterium
CGCACCGGGCGTCCACGACGGGCCAGCAGGAACCCGATGGCGAGCGGGTCGAAGTACGAGCGGTGGTTGCCGACGAGCACCGCGGGGCCGTGGGCGGGGATGTGATCGATCCCGTCGATGTCGAAGCGGACCCACGGGAAGAGCTGCGGCTGGGCGAGCATCAGCAGGGCTCGCTGCGGCTCGAGGCCGGCGAACTTGGGCACACCGGCGGGCACGTCGAAGTACATCACCGGCCACCGACGCAGGGTGGCGATGCCGAGCATCCGTGGATCCGGGTTGACCGCGTGCGGATGGCCGACGATCGACAGCAGCGGGACGTCGTAGTAGCTGTCGGAGTAGGCGTAGCTCTGGTCGAGGTCGACGTCGTGGCGGAAGGCCCACTCGGCGACCGCTCTCGCCTTGCCCTTGCCCCAGACGAAGTCGCCGTCGATCGTGCCGTCGAACCGGCCCTCGTGGCGGCCGTATCGGGTCGCCACGACGTCGTCGAAGCCCAGCAGCTCGGCGAGCGGTGCGATCAGGTCGACCGGGGTGGTCGTCGCCATCACCAGGCGGCGACCCTCGTCGCGGTGCTCGGCGATCATCTGCTTCGCGTACGGGAGCACCGCCTCGGCCAGGGGCTCGGCCGCCCGGTCGGCCGCCGCGTGGACCAGGTCGACCGACCAGCCGCGGGAGGCTCGTGCGCCCTGGCGGCTCAGGAACATCGAGGGCCACGTCTCGCCCACCAGGTTGAACACCCCGAAGGCGATCGCCTCGAAGGGCCCGGTCGCCGACGAGAGCAGTCCGACGTGCCGGAGCGACTCGCTGATGATCGGACCGCTTGCTCCAGACAGCAGCGTGCGATCCAGGTCGAAGAAGGCAGCGCCCTGGGTGCCGGTGCGACGTGAGGTCATGTCCGGACGCTACTTCCGATGGTCGTGACCGTGCCGGGCGGATGACCGCAGGAACCCGGCGTGCCGCCCGTCACAAGGCATCCGCTGGGTAAAACGGCCGAAGGACTGGCGGGGGGAGCCAGTCCTTCAGCAGGTTGCGTCACCGGTTCGGGGGGGGTTGACCCGGTGACGCTGGCTCGAGGGGGACATGGGGGGGACGTCCACACCCTCGGCGTTTGTTGATGATCAAGATAGCCTGGAGCAAGCAATCTGACAAGCGAATTGTAGAGATACTCGCTATCGTCCTCAGCGATGGACCGCAAGCAGCTCCGTGCCCTGATCGCCGTCGCCGACCACCGATCGTTCTCCGCGGCGGCCCGATCGCTGTCGACGGTGCAGTCGAACGTGTCGGCCCACGTCGCCCGATTGGAGCGCGACCTCGGCGTCACCCTGATCGACCGCGCCAGCAACGAACCGACCCACGAGGGGCGGGCCGTCATCGACCGGGCCCGGCGCATCGAGACCGAGTTCGACGCACTGGACTCCGACGTCGCATCGCTGCGCGACGTCATCACCGGGTCGGTCCGTCTAGGTGTGATCGGCACGACCGCCCGCTGGTTGGTCCCTCCCCTGCTCGGCCACCTCGCCGAACGATGCCCGGAGGTCTCGGTGGTCGTCCTGGACGCCACGACCAGCTCGCTGGTCCTGAACCTGGTCTCCGGGGCGGTCGACCTGGCGGTGGTCAACCTGCCCGTCGAGGACACCGAGCTCATCGTCGAACCGCTCTTCGACGAGGACCGGGTGCTGATCGTGCCCGCCGGCCATCCGCTGCACGACCGGGACATGGTCACCCTCGACGAGGTCGTCGACCACGAGCTGCTGCTCGAGGCTCCCGGCACCGCGTTCCGGGAGTCCCTCGAGGCGATCGCCGCCCGCAAGGGCGGACGGCTGCGCCCGAAGGCCGAGTTCGACGGCATGCGACTGCTGGCGTCGCTGGCCTTCGGTGGCTTCGGGGCCGGCATCGTGCCGGCGTCGGCCGCTCCTGCGGGCGTCGCGGGTGACTTCCGGCGACTCCCGATCGACGGCGTGCCCGGTCGCTCGGTGGGTCTGGCACGGCGTCGTCGCAGCATGTTGTCCCCCGCCCAGCGCGTCGTGGCGGCCTCGATCTCCGAGGTCGTCAGGGCCGAGGCGAGCGACATGTCGGGCATCTACCCGGCGCCGCTGCGACCCGGAGTGTGAACGGCCGGCGAATTCCGACCTCGATCGGGGGCCGTGGGCTTCGGGGTGTCCGGGGAGGTCGTAGGATGCCCCTTGGACGCACATCGGGAGTAGACAGTTGGCCGACAGCATCACCATCACCGACAACCGCACCGGGGAGTCCGTAGAGATCCCCATCCTGGACGGCGGCGTCGATTCCAAGCCCTGGTCCAAGCTCCTGCCGGGTGTGTGGTTCCACGATCCCTCCTTCGGCACGACGTCGGGTGTGGCCTCGGCCATCACCGAGCTCGACGGCGAGGCCGGCATCCTGCGCTACCGCGGCTACCCGATCGAGCAGCTGGCCGAGCAGTCCAGCTACCTCGAGGTCGCCTACCTCCTGATCCACGGTGACCTCCCGACGCCGGAGCAGTTCGAGGACTGGCGCTACGAGATCACCCATCACACGTTCATCCACGAGAACGTGCGCAAGCGCTTCATGGAGGGCTTCCACCACGACGCCCATCCCATGGGCATGCTCGTGTCGACGATCGCCGCGCTGTCGACCTTCTACCCCGAGGCGAAGCAGATCGACGACCCGTCGATCGTGATGAAGCAGGTCGTCCGCCTCATCGCGAAGATGCCGACCCTCGCCGCCGGCGCCTACCGCCACAGCGTCGGCATGCCGTTCGTCTACCCGGACAACTCCCTCGACTTCGCGGCCAACTTCCTGTCGATGATGTGGAAGACCGCCGAGCCCCGCTACGACGCCAACCCGGTGCTCGCCCGTGCCCTCGACGTGCTCTTCATCCTGCACGCGGACCACGAGCAGAACTGCTCCACGACCGCCATGCGGACCGTCGGCTCGTCCCACGCCGATCCCTACATCGCCACCGCCGCAGCGACGGCCGGCCTGTACGGACCGCGCCACGGCGGCGCGAACGAGGCCGTCATCAAGATGCTCAACACGATCGGCTCGATCGACAACGTCGAGTCCTACGTCGAGGCCGTCAAGCGTGGCGAGACCCGCCTGCAGGGCTTCGGGCACCGCGTCTACAAGAACTACGACCCCCGGGCCCGCATCATCAAGAAGACCGCGGACGAGGTCTTCGAGGTCACCGGCAAGAACCCGCTGCTCGACATCGCGCTCAAGCTCGAAGAGGTCGCCCTCAGCGACGACTACTTCGTCAGCCGCAAGCTGTACCCGAACGTCGACTTCTACTCGGGCCTGATCTACCAGGCGATGGGCTTCCCGATGGACATGTTCACGGTGCTCTTCGCCATCCCCCGCACCGCGGGGTGGCTCGCCCACTACATCGAGCTGCTCGACCAGGACTCGCGCATCTACCGCCCGCGCCAGCTCTACGTCGGCCAGCCCGAGCGCGACTACCGCCCGATCGAGACCCGCTGACCCGGCGCCGGCTCAGCCGGCGAGCTCGAAGGACCCGACCAGACGTTCGTGCATCGCCCGGAGGTCGGCTTCGTCCGCGCTCCGCCCGACCACGTTGAGCTCGTAGAAGTCCGCGCCGGCGATCACGATCCGGCTGAGGAACACGCTGTCCTCGCCCTCGATCGAGCCACGCAGCTCGAGGTCCATCTCGGTCGCCCCGGAGCCCTCGACCACGGAATGGCTCACGACCTCGGCGCCGTCCAGGCCGAGCTCGCCGATCGCCCGCTCCACGCCGGAGGTGGCGAACGGCATCGTGTCGAAGGTCTGTCCGCCGATGACCACATCGGGGGTCCTGGCGATCGTGGCGACGAAGTTCGGGTCGCTCACCCACGCGCTGTCGAGCTGGTTCGGCATGCCGAAGGTCTCGACAGGAGCATCGACGGAACCGGAGTCGACGATGCCGGGCATGTCGACGGTGTAGCGACCGTCCGGGTGGTCGTACGAGGTCCACAGGACGTCCTCCGCGGCCAGCTCGTTGGTGGTACCGAGCAGGTTCACCACCGCGGCGAGCCCGGCGACGACCAGCAGCGGGGCCAGACAGGCCAGACCGACGATCACGAGGACCTTCTTGGTCGACGTGCGCGTGGCAGCGGGGGGCGACCCCGGGTGCGGGACACCCGGCGGGGGCACGGCGACACCCGCGGGCCAGCCGGCCGACGGCGGGACGGGTGCCCCGAACGGCGGTGGCGTCGGCGGCGCGGAGAAGCCGTGCATCGTCGCGTCGGGTGTCGAGGCACCCTGGCCCGGGGCCACGAACGCCGGCACCGGCACCTGCGTCGGCAGTTCGGCCTGGCAGACCGAGCAGCTCGTCGCGCCGTCGCTGACCAGGAACTTGCAGTACGGGCAGGTCCTCATGCCCGATCATCGACCACTTGCACCGGCAACCTGAGCCTTGGGCGGATCGAGCGCCGGTCGTCTACCCGTCGCGGCGGCCGGGATGACAGCATGCGTGCATGTCGTCGCCCCCCAACGCCACCCCTGATGTCGTCGATGTGGTCGCCGATCGTTCGGCGATGGAGCTGCGGGTCTCGTTTGCGGACGGCACCTCCGGGAGCATCGGGTTGGTCGACCTGCGGCTGAACTGTCCGTGCGCCACCTGTCGCTCCCGTCGCCAGCAGGGCGAGGCGGTCTGGCCGACCACATCGGGCGATCAGACGCTCGAGCTGACCGGCGCCCAGTTCGTCGGGGCGTGGGGCCTCGGTGTCGCCTGGAACGATGGCCACGCGACGGGCATCTACCCCTTCGAATCCCTCTACCGCTGGATCGAGGCGGGCCATCCCGTGTTCCATCCCGACTCGGGCCTCGGAGCCTGAGGCGTGGACTTCCTCCTCGACGACCACCTGATCGCGCTGTCCCAGCAGGCCCACGAGGTCGGTCGCGCCGCCGCGGCACGCCTCGAGCCCGAAGCCGGCGGCCCGCCCGACGAGGCCGTGACCGAGGACACCTGGCTCGCGTCGACGTCCCGCGAGTTCTCCCGGGAGCTCGCGGCGCTCGGCTGGCTGGGCATGACCTGGCCCGTCGAAGCCGGCGGCGGTGGGCGCAGTCCGATCGAACGAGTGGTCGTCGTCGAGGCACTGATCTCCGAAGGAGCCCCGCTCGCGACGTCGTGGTTCGCCGACCGCCAGATCGGACCGACCCTGTTGCAGTTCGGCACCCCCGACCAGCAGCAGCGCTGGCTGCCCGACATCGTCGGCGGTACCTCGGCGTGGTGCATCGGCATGTCCGAGCCCGACGCCGGCTCCGACGTCGCCTCGTTGCGCACCTCGGCGGTGCGACGGGGCGACGACTGGATCGTGAACGGCCAGAAGATCTGGACCTCCGGCGCCTGGGACGCGGACTGGTGCTACCTGATCGCCCGCACCGACCCGACCGCACCGGCACACGCGGGGCTCTCGGAGTTCGTCGTCGACATGTCGTCACCCGGCATCGAGGTCCGCCGCATCGTGGACGCCACCGGCAACGCCCACTTCTGCGAGGTGTACTTCGACGACGTGGTGGTCCCCGCCGACCACCTGGTCGGCACGCCGAACGACAGCTTCCGCCAGGTGATGCGCCAGATGGAGCACGAACGCGGCGGCATCGACCGGCTCGTGTCGAACCGGCGCCTGTACCTCGACGCGGTCGACGAGGCCGACCTCGACGACCCGGTCCTGCGCGACGAGTGGGCTCGGCTCGAGTCCGAGTTCACCATCGGCCGGCTGCTCGTGCTGCGAGAGGTGCTGCGTCAGGCTCCTCCGGGCTTCTCGGCCGCGACCAAGACGTTCTGCACCGAGTACGAGCAGCGCGTCGCCGAGTTCTGCGTGCGCGCCGCGGGGGCACGGGCGATGCGCTGGAACCGGGTCTCGCGCAACATCTGCTACGCGCCCGCCTACACGATCATGGGCGGCACCACGAACATCCT
>JAFAFN010000598.1 GCA_023423475.1 Actinomycetes bacterium
CGCGCGACGACGCCGAACGCTGGAGCGCCGCAGCGGTCGACGCTCTCTACGCCGACCGGCCCGTCCCGATCGGGGCCGCGTACAAGCGCCCGATGCGCCGTGCCGTCGACGCGAGCGCCGGCGACACGACCGCACGGCACTTCTTCGCGCAGTCCGCCGAGGCGTGGCACACCGAGCGCTACATCCGCCTTCGCGTCGCCGGTGCTGACCGGGCCCAGAAGGTCAGCGACATCCTCCGGCTCCACGTGCTGCCGTTCTTCACCACCATGACGGCCCGACCCGAGGACTTCACCCGAGAACTCGTCATCGAGTTCCTCGAACGCATGACCGGGTCCCGAGACGCGACCTATCCCATCTGCGAGATCGCCACGATCGCCGACGTACCGGAGCGACGCATCCGGTCGCAGATCGACACCGGCGCGCTCACCGTCCGACGCGTCGACACGACCAAGGACCGCCGACCGTTGATCCGCCTCGGTGACCTCGAGGCCGCACTCGGCGTGCCACGGCTTCGCGCTGCCTACGCACGCACGACGGTGAAGTCGATCTTCGAGACGGTCAAGCAGGTCGAGGCCTACATGGTCGCCCAGGGCATCCTCGAACGAGCCGTCACGACCAAGCTCCCGATCCCACGGATCGACGACGCAGCGCTGCGCCGACCGCCCCGCACCAAAGCACCGTGCGTGCCGCTCGCCGACGTCGCGACGGTCGCCCGACGGCTCCACATCGTCTACCAGCTCGCCCTGTGGCTGCTGCGTGTCTGCGGGCTCAGGATCGGCGAGGCGTACGGCATCAGAGTCGGCGACATCCTCGACTTCGGACACGGCGACCGCCCCGGCCTGATCGCTATCGAACGCCAGGCCGGCAAGGCGTTCCTGACCTACGACGAGTTCGGCAACACCGTCGTCGCAGCCGAGAAGGACGAGCTCAAGACCGATGGTTCGGTCCGGGCGTTGATGGTGCCCGCTGCACTGATGGAGCTCATCAGCCTGGTGATCGACGTGTTCCACACCGATCCTCTGACCGGCAAGGTCGACCTCGGCGCCCGGCTGATCCCCGGGATCCAGGAGGCCGGCGACGGCAAGCAGGGCTCGTTCCAGACCGCCCTGCGCGGCGAGGTCGATGCTGCGGTCGCGGGCGGCGACCTCGATGCCCTGTTCCGCCCGCACGACATGCGCGCATCGCTCATCACCGACCTCGCGTTCAGCGAGGTCAAGGAGCTGCTCCGCCGCCTGTACGCCGGCCACCTCCCCGGCACCGACGTGCACTCCGGCTACATCAGGGACTCACGCAACCAGGAGAAGTTCCTCGACGTCGCAATGGAACTGCAGGGCCAGATCCTCGCCACGGTCGACACGCTCATCCAACCGACGACGAAGTTCCCGGCGTTCGGCAGGGCGCACCCGCTGCGCGAACGACGCGACGAGATCCGCAGCCGCCTCATCGAGGCAGGCTCGCTGCTCGACATCCTCGACGACGATGACGAGCCGCTGCTCGACGCCACGGACGTCGCGCTCGAGCTCGGCTTCTCCGTCAGCCATGCCCGACGTTTCATGCGGGAGGTCCTCGGAGCCGACGATTCGACCGGTGTGTGCCGCGTGGCGCACTCGGCGCTGGAGGCATACCAGGCGGCCAAGCGGCCGAACCTCACCGAGATGGCCGAACGAACCGGCCAGGACTACCACCAGCTCCACCGCCTCATCGGCCATCTCGGCCTGACCGTGGGCCGCGACCCGGTCACCGGTGACTACGCCATCACCGACGACGTCGAGCAGACGTTGCTCGCCGAGATCGCTCGCCTCGACGCGCTACACGCACGCGCCTGCAACGTGCACGGAGCACACCAGCGCCTCCGCAAGTCGCACTCGACCGTCCGCAAGCTCATCCGGCTCGGTCAGCTCGACATCGACCCGGAGACCGACGCCAGCGGTGCCCGCTTCATCACCTTCGACTCCATCGAGCGATACCTGCAGAACGAGGGAAGGAGATGAACGAGTTGCTCGTATCGTGTCTCCATGCCCGATGAACCACTGGAGCCGGAGCTCGGCCACCTTGAGCCGGTCGACCCTCGGTCCATCTGGAAGCACGAGGCGCTCGACTTCACACCCTGGCTGGCGTCCAACGCCGATGGCCTGGCAACGTCGCTCGGAATCGACATCGAGATCACCGGGTCCGAACATCCCGTCGGCGGCTTCTCGCTCGACCTGATCGGGCGGGACGTCACCCACGACAAGCCGCTCATCATCGAGAACCAGCTCGCTGGATCCGACCACAGCCACCTGGGTCAGCTGCTGACCTACGCAGCCGGCACCGGTGCAGCGACGATCGTCTGGGTTGCGACGGAGATCCGTGACGAGCACCGTCAGGCGCTGACCTGGTTGAACGAAGTGACCGGGCCGGACATCCACTTCTTCGGAGTCGAACTCGAAGTCGTACGGATCGGCAGCTCGCTTCCCGCGCCGCTGTTCAACGTCGTGGTGCTACCCAACGACTGGCAGAAATCGGTGAGAGCTGCGGCCGCTGCAGGCGCCGCGGGCGGGAAAGCGCCGCTCTACATCGAGTTCTGGTCGATGTTCTTGGACCGGCTTCGCGCCGATCGACCGGAGTGGAGCAGAGCTCGCCAGGGGACCCGCAACAACTGGTTCCCGATGTCGGTCGGTTTGCCGCCCGGTTGCTCGATCACCTCGTCGTTCGCCGCTGGCGGCAAGCTCCGTCACGAGTTCTACATCGACCGCGCAACACCGGAGGAGTGCAAGGAGCTCTTCGACGCACTGGCAGCGCAGAAGGAACTCTTCGAGACGGCCTACGGCAGGGCTCTCACTTGGGAACGGCTCGACTCGAAGAAGGCCGCTCGGATCGCGGAGTATCGCGACGGAAGCGTCGAGCTCGCCGACGAACACGAGGACTACATCACCTGGTTCCTCGACGCAGGAACCCGAATGCGAGCAGCGATCGCTGCCGTGCAGTTCGAGTAGTCCCCACCGACCGATCTCTGCCAGGTGCCGAGCGAACTCAGCCGAGCGAGAGGTCCACTCCGGCCTTGAGGTCCTCGAACGAGTAGGTCGACTCGCCTCGGTCACCCACAGCGAGAACGTAGGACTCCTCTCCCTCTGTGACTTCGAGTTCGAACGAGTAGGTGCACATCGAGTCCTGGATCACCCCCGGCCCAAGGTTGGATCTCGTGATGATGTCGCCAGTGGTGTTCGAGAGGACCACCTGCGTGCTGGAGTTGATGTCGCCGTAGCCGCCCTCGCCCTGGCAGGAGTCGCCGTCATCGGCGTAGAGGTACTCGTCGAAGTCGATCACGGCGAAGGTCCCGCTGATCGTCGTCGTCTCCAAGAGCTGGAAACCATCGATCCACTCGGGGCAGTAGTGCTCTGCGGCGGCGTGTTCGATCACGCCGCCTCGTGGCTCTCCGCTGCTGTCGAACTCCTCGCAGATCGACTCGGCTCGGAGGACCGCTGCCCGATCCGTTTGGAACTCGGACCGTACGCCCGCTTCCTCCAGCGCCTCGAGGTACTGGTCCTCGGTGCTGGGTCGCAGCAGGAGCGCCCAGCCTGCAGCCGCGCCGACAGCGAGAACAGCGACGACGCTCACGACCAAGGGCCAGCGGCGGCGGGACTTCGGTGACTCGTCCGAACCGCTGGCGGACGACACAGCCGGTCCACCCGGCGTGACTGGCGGGGTTCCCCCGAGGGGCGGCGGAACGCTCGGCGCCTCCGGGACGGGCTCCACTGCTGTTGGCGATCCGCATTCGGGGCAGAACTTGGCGCCGGCCGCGACGGCGTGTCCTTGGGGGCACGTCGTCGCGCCGCGTGGCTGCGCATCCGGTGCGCCGGGTAGACCTTCGCCAGACGGCGCTGGACTGGACTGCTGTGCAACTCCTGCCTCACCAGCGGTGGGTGGCGGCCCGCTCTGACCCGTGCCGGGCTGGTTCGGCCGATACGGCGGAGGTGCTGGCGGAGCGAGCGGCGTTCCGCACGCGGGGCACACGTCACCGCTGACCACCGACCCGCAGGTCGTGCATTGCTTCATCTGAGTTCCTCTCCTCCGCAAGGAGGGTAGCGATCGCCAGTGACAACGAGCGACCCTCGAAGCACAGACCACCCGGGTGTGAAGCGGATCGGAAGGTGCCGTCGCGTCGGTAGGCTCACCTCGAGAGGAACATGGACGCGACTTCCCCACGTTGGACACAAGTCACCCCGTCCCAGCACTCCTGGGAAGCCGACGCGCTCGATGCGTTGCGATCCCTCCTGCCCGACGCCGACCCCTTCCGGGTGTGGACGAACTTCGAGTTCACCGACGGCGGCCGCATCCACGAAGCCGACGCCCTGGCGGTCACCCCCAAGGGCGTGTTCCTGATCGAGATCAAGTCGTGGTCAGGTCGGGTGCGGGGCGACCAGGGCAACTGGGTGCAGGAACGACGTGACGGCACCGTCATGTCGTATGGCAACCCCGCTCGCCTCAACCAGGGCAAGGTCCGGAGCCTGGCCAGCCTGATCAAGCGCAACTGGAGCGGTGGGCCGACGGCACCGCGCTCGCCCTACATCGAGTCGCTCGTGTGGTTCTCGAACCCGAACCTGCGGGTCGCGCTGCCCATCGAGCTGCACAGCCAGGTGGCGGTCGCGGACGACAACGAGCATGCCGGACACGTCCAGACCCTGAGCCAGGCGATCATCGACATCGGCGAGGCCGAATCCTCTCGCACCGGGTTCCGGCGCATCACGGCCGCGCAGTCCGATGAGTTCGCCGCGACCATGGCTCGCATCGGGTTCAAGGAGTCGACGCGGACCCGTACCGCAGGGTCCTACGTGCTGCAGCTTCCGGCGTTTGCCGAGCGGGGTGCGACGCAGGACTTCGATGCGAAGCACAAGCTCACGAAGCTGCCGGCGCGGGTGCGCATCTACTCGACGGTGGCCGGTTCGACGCCGGAGGAGGCGGCAGCCCTGCGAGAGGCAGCGCAGCGCGAGCACATGGCGACGCTGAACCTCCACATCGACGGCATCGTGCGAGCGGTCGACATCGACATCACCGAGTTCGGCCCCGCAGTGGTGTTCGAACAACACGCCGACGCGATCCGTCTCGACCGCTTCCTCGCCGAGCGGTCAGACGAGCTCGACACCGACGCACGCCTGCGCATCGTGGAACAGGTCGTCGCGACCGTTCGTGAGATGCACCGCCGACGAATCTCGCACCGCATGCTGACCCCCGAGTCGGTGTGGTTGCGTCCAGCGCGCCGCAGCGGCCCGGCCAACGACGCGGGGAGCACCGGTTGGGAGCCGCTGATCTCGGACTTCGGGCTGGCTGCCAGGGAGAGCGCCGACGGCCCCGGCACCGTGGCGACGTACACCCGCGTCGGCTCGCTCCCCGTCGCTCGTACCGGCGCCGCGTCGATCGTGCTCGGCGACCCGGCGATGGAGACGTACCTGGCCCCAGAGGCGTTCACCGACTCCGACCCTGACGGGGTGGCACTCGATGCCTTCTCGATCGGCGCCTTGACCTACCTGCTGTTCACCGGTCAGCCCCCTGCCACCGAGCGCAGCGAGATGCACTCGGCGCTCGGCTCGACCGGGTTGTCGGTGTCCGCCGTGGTGCCCGAGATCGACCCGAGGATCGAGGACCTGGTGCGAGCGTGCACCAACCCGATCGTGTCGGACCGCACCACCTCGATGGCCGAGATCCTCGACCGCGTCGCGCTCGCCCGGGGCAACGACTCAACAGCGCCCGACACCGAGATCGACATCGACCCGCTGACAGCGGAGCCAGGCGACGTTTTGGGCGAGCGGTTCGAGCTCAAACGGCGACTCGGTAAGGGGTCGACTGCGGTGGCGTTGTGGTGCCACGACCGTGCGCACGACCGCGACGTGGTGCTCAAGGTTGCCTCGAAGCCGGCGAATGACGATCGGCTCGAACGCGAAGCCGAGGCGATCGCCAACCTGCGCCAGGAGAACGTCGTCGAGCTCTACGAGCAGCTCACCCTGGGTGACCGCAAGGTGCTGGTCCTGTCGTTCGCCGGTGAGCGCTCGCTCGCTGGCTACCTGCGCGCCGAGGGTCCGGTCAGCACCGACTTCCTTCGCCGTTGGGGCCAGGACCTGCTCGAGGCCATTCGCTACCTCGAGAAGGTCGGCGTCTCACACCGCGACGTGAAGCCCGACAACCTGGGCATCGTCGAGATGGGCCCACGCAAGCAGTCCCACCTGGTCCTGTTCGACTTCTCGCTTGCTGGCACCTCGGCCGACGATCTGACCGCCGGCACGCCGAGCTACCTGGACCCGTTCCTGTCCGACGACGGACGCCAGCGCTACGACCTGGCTGCGGAGCGTTATGCAGCAGCGGTCACGATCCACGAGATGGCGACGGGGGAGACACCCAACTGGGGCGACGGCCGCAGCGATCCCGCCTACCTGCCTGCCGATGTGCAGCCGACGCTGCTGATCGAAGCGATCGACCCTGAAGTGCGTGGCCCCGTCGTCGAGTTCCTCACTCGTTCGCTCCAGCGGGACCCCGCCCTGCGCTTCGACACTGCCGACGACATGGCACGCGCGTGGCTGGCCGTCTTCGCCGACTGGGAGCACACCGGCGAGGGCGACGACACCGATGACAACGGGACGACCCTGTCGACGCGGCTGCCAGAGAACCTGTCACTCGACGACCCGATCACCTCGCTGCCGACGAGCCGCAAGGTGCGCTCAGCACTCCGCAAGGTCGGCGCCGAGACCATTCGAGGGGTCGCCACGCTCGACGCTGTGGCGGTCAACAAGAGTCGCGGTGTCGCGGTCAAGACACGCAAGCAGGTGCTGCGGCTCCGTGCTGTAGTGCTCGAGCACTTCGCCGAGCAGCTCGCGGCGCCGGAGACCCAGACCACTCCTTCCGGCTCCCGCTCGACATCGGGCCCGCAGATCGACGTCACGGTCACCGTGCCGACGGTGCAGGTTGCCGCAGGAGTCGGCACGCCGTCGGTGACCGCGTCATCGCTGCCCGATCTCGACCAGCTGAGCACGCTGCTGATCCCACCTCGTGGCAAACGGGGCCCGGCCGGCTCGGTCGCTGAGACGGTGCGGGGGCTGCTCTGCCTT
>JAFAFN010000084.1 GCA_023423475.1 Actinomycetes bacterium
TCGCTGAAGTGCGACGGCACGAAGTCGATGCCGCCGGAGTGCAGGTACTTCCTGGTGACCGGCGACAGGAAGTACGAGACGTGCCGCAGCCGGTCGCCGTAGCGACCATCGAGGTACGGCCGGTCGACCAGGGCGTGCATCTGGTGGACGCGCACCCCGTCGAGGTCGTCCGCCGCCGCCTCGATCGCGTCGAGCAGGCCGACGGGTTCCCCCGCGGCGAGCGGCACGATCAGCTGCGTGCCGGCGTCGATGTGGTCGAGCACCCGACTCGCCGCGACTGGTCCAGAGGGTCCGTCCACCACGACGAGGCTAGGTGAGCCACTACGGTCCCGGGGGTCCGACGCGCTCCGCGCACCAGGTCCGTCGGGGGAACGAGAGATCACATGTCGCACCTCGGTGAACCGGACTTCGCCGGTGAGATCGCCGACACCGTCGCGGACTCGCAGGCCTGGTGGCCCGAGCCGGACCATCGCAGCGCGGACGGCGCAGACGGGTCGGGCACCCCGAACGTCGTCGTCATCGTGCTCGACGACGTCGGGTTCGCGGACTTCGGGTGCTACGGCTCCGAGGTCGACACCGCGAACATCGACGCGCTCGCGGCCGACGGACTGCGCTTCACCGGCTTCCACACCACGACGCTGTGCTCGCCGACGCGCGCCTGCCTGCTGACGGGCCGCAACCACCACAGCGTGGGCATGTCGATGGTCGCCGAATGGGACACCGGGTTCCCGAACTCACGCAGCCGGATCACCCCTGCCGCGGCGACGCTGGCCGAGGTGCTCTCGGACCGGGGCATCGCGACGTTCGCGGTCGGCAAATGGCACCTCGCGCCACCGCACGAGACGACCCAGGCCGGCCCCTTCCACAACTGGCCGCTCGGCAAGGGCTTCGACCGCTTCTACGGGTTCCTCGCGGGCTACACCGATCAGTTCCACCCGGAGCTCGTGCGCGACAACTCCGTCGTCGAGGCACCGGCCCGCCCCGAGGACGGCTACCACCTGAGCGAGGACCTCGTCGACGAGGCCGTGTCGATGCTGACCGACCACCTGGCCCTCGCCCCCGAGCGGCCCTTCTACCTGCACCTCGCGTTCGGCGCATGCCACTGGCCCCTCCAGTCGCCGCCGGAGTACCTCGAGAAGTACCGGGGTCGATACGACGAGGGGTGGGACGTCCTGCGACAGGAGCGCTTCGAGCGTCAGCTCGCCGAGGGCATCGTGCCGCAGGGCACCGAGCTCCCGGCGCACGACGACGGCGTCAGCGATTGGGCCGACCTCGACGACGACTCCCGTCGCTTCGCTGCCCGGTTGCAGGAGGCGTACGCCGCGTTCCTCGACCACACCGACGACCAGATCGGTCGACTGGTCGAGTTCCTCCGCGACGCCGGTCGACTCGACGACACCGTCGTGGTGGTGCTGTCGGACAACGGCGCCAGCCAGGAGGGCGGCCCTGCGGGCTACCTCAACTTCTCCCGCTTCTTCAACGTCCTGCCGACCGACAAGGAGGCGGGTCTCGAGCGACTCGACGAGATCGGCGGGCCCACGGTGCAGCCGGCCTACCCGACCGGGTGGGCCCAGGTGTCGAACACGCCGCTGCGCCGATTCAAGGGCAACACCCACGAGGGCGGCGTGCGCGATCCGCTGATCGTGCGCTGGCCGGGCGGCGTGAGCGACCCTGGCACCATCCGGACCCGCTTCCAGCACGTCGTGGACATCTACCCCACCCTGCTCGAGGTGCTCGGCGTCGAGGCACCGACGGTGCGCGCCGGCATCGACCAGCTCGACGTGCACGGCACGAGCTTCACCGACTCGCTGCGAGGTGACGAGCCGACCCTGCCGCGCACGCAGTACTTCGAGATGGGCGGCCACCGGGCGATCTACTCGGACGGCTGGAAGGCCGTGACCTGGCACATCCCGTACTCGTCGTTCGACGACGACCGCTGGGAGCTCTACCACGTCGACGAGGACTTCTCCGAGGTGCACGACGTGGCGGCGGAGCACCCCGATCGCCTCGCGGAGCTCGTCGAGCTGTGGTGGTCCGAGGCCCGTCGCTACGGGGTGCTGCCGCTCGACGACCGACTCGTCGAGCGGCTGAACTCGCTCGGCCCTCCCGGCACCGGCCGCCGACGGACGCACTTCGAGTTCCGCACCGGAGCGACCCGGGTCGCGCCGGTCGCGATCCCGATGATCGCGGACCGCTCCTTCGAGCTGACCGCCGAGATCATCGACCGGGCCGCGGGCGACGACGGCGTGCTGGTCGCGCACGGCGGGGTGGGCGGGGGTTACGCCTGGTACGTGGCCGACGACCGGATGGTCTTCGAGTACGACCGTGGCGGCGACCGCACCACGTTGGTCGCGGATGCGGCACTGCCCGACGGGCCCTGCACGGTGCGGTTGTCCTTCGAGAAGACCGCCACGCTCGCGGGGAACGCCACCCTGTGGATCGACGACGCCGAGGTCGGCTCGGTCGAGGTGCCCCACACCCTCGGTGTGGTCACCTCGACCGGCGGCTTCCAGGTCGGAGCCGACACCCAGTCACCTGCGAGTCCGAACTACGACGCTCCGTTCCGCTTCGCCGGACGACTCGGCACGGTCCGCGTCGAACTCGGCGACGACCGGGGCGAGCTGTCGATCATGGAGCTGCTCGTCCAGGACTGACGGCACCGGCCCGCCCCGGCAGGACCGGGGCGGGCACAGCTCAGAAGCCGATCGCGGTGGTGGGCAACGGGATGTTCACGATCGGTGGCAGGGGCACGATGATGTCGAGCCCCGACACACCGAGGCCCGCTCCGTTCAGCGTGAACGACGGGTTCTGCAACGTGATCGTCCGAGCGTTCAGGTTGAGCGTCGCGTTGCGGACCACCACGGTCGAGGGCACGATCAGGTCGACCTGGACCGGGACGACGAGCACGCCGCAGCGCAGGGTCACCGTCGACAGCGGGATCCGCAGCTGCGGGATGTTCACCCGGACGTTCGGCACCGTGATGATCGGCCGCGCCGGGTCGATCCGTACCCGTGGGATCGTGACGGTAGCGCCGACGATGCGCACACCCGGCGGCTGGTAGCCGATGTTGCACAGACCGAGCGGGATCGTGGTGGCGGCCGGTCGGATCTCGATGGGCGGCAGCGGGATGGTCAGCGGCCCGAGGTCGATGTCGATCCCGCCTCCACCCGCGGGCGGCGACGGCGTCGCGCAGCCGGCGCCGACGATGCCGAGCACGGCGATCATCGCCACGGCGAGCAGTCTCGGTCCGCGTCGGCGGGTCCCCGGAGTGGTCCCGGTCGGTGTGTGCATGTCGTTCCTCCGTGATCGCCGCCGGTCGCCCGGCTCCCGGTGACCCCCGTCACCCGCTGTCCCCTACCCGACCTGACGACCCGTCAATCACCCGCCAGGGACGGGCC
>JAFAFN010000095.1 GCA_023423475.1 Actinomycetes bacterium
GCCCTGGGTGGTCCTCAAGCTGGCCAGCACGCTCGACGGCGGCACCGCGGCGCCGAACGGCTCGAGCCAGTGGATCACCTCGCCCGCAGCACGAGCTGATGGCCACCGGCTCCGGGCCGAGTCCGACGCGATCCTCGTCGGCGCCGGCACGGTGCGCCGCGACGACCCGTCGCTGACGGTGCGCGACTACCGGCCGCCCGTCGTGCCGGACTCCCGTCCGGTCGACCCGCTGCGGGTGGTCCTCGGACAGGTCGACGCCGATGCCAAGGTCCAGCCCTGTCGCTCGATGTCCGGCGACCTCGGGCTGATCCTCGACGAGCTGGGCTCCGACGGCGTGGTGCAGCTGCTCGTCGAGGGCGGCGCAGCGGTCGCGGGTGACTTCCACCGGGCCGGTCTGGTCGACCGGTACGTGATCTACGTCGCACCGGCGCTCTTCGGCGGCGACGACGCGAACGGCCTCTTCGAGGGTGCAGGGGCCTGGGACGTGGACGACCTCTGGCGCGGACGCTTCGTCGGCGTCGAGCGCGTCGGCGACGACCTGCGCATCGAGCTCGCTGCGCCGACGGAAGGGGACTGACCGTGTTCACCGGCATCGTCGAAGAACTGGGATCGGTCGACCGACTCGACGGACCGCGCCTGCGGCTCCGCGCGTCGGGTGTGCTCGACGACGTCACGATGGGCGCCTCGATCGCCGTCAATGGCTGCTGTCTGACCGTGGTCGGTTGGGGCGACGACTGGTGGGAGGCCGACGTCAGCGACGAGACCTTCGCCCGGACCTCCCTCGGTGGACTCCGTCCCGGTGACCCCGTGAACCTCGAGCGCCCGGTCCGCCTGCAGGACCGCCTGGGCGGCCACCTCGTCCAGGGGCACGTCGATGCCGTCGGCACCGTGGTGGCACCGGCGCCCGATCTCGAGGTCAGGGTGCCCGAGCAGCTGGTGCGCTACCTCGTCGAGAAGGGCTCCGTCACCGTCGACGGTGTCAGCCTGACCGTCGTGGACGTCGTCGACGACGTGTTCAGCGTCGCGCTCATCCCTCACACCGCCGAGGTGACGACCCTCGGCGTCCGTCAGCCGGGAGACCCGGTCAACCTCGAGGTCGACGTGATGGCCAAGTACGCCGAGCGGCTGCTCGGCGGGGTCCTCGATCGCACCCGCACCGAATGGGAGGTCGCACATGAGTCGTGAACCGTTGTCCGAGCAGGGGAGCGACGACTCCGTGTTCGCCTCGATCGAGGACGCCGTCGCAGCGATGGCCCGTGGCGAGATCATCGTCGTCGTCGACGACGAGGACCGTGAGAACGAGGGCGACCTGATCATGTCCGCCGAGGCGGCCACGCCCGAGAACATCACGTTCTTCGTGCGACACACCTCGGGCGTCATCTGCGCGCCGCTCACCGGCGAGCGCCTCGACGAGCTCGAGATCCCGCTGATGGTGCGCGACAACACCGAGTCGCACCGCACCGCGTTCACCTACTCGGTGGACTACGTGCACGGCACCACGACGGGCATCTCCGCCGCCGACCGGTCGGCCACCATCCGAGCGTTGATCGATCCGGCGACCAAGCCCTCCGACCTCGCCCGTCCGGGGCACATCTTCCCGCTGCGGTACTCCGAGGGCGGTGTGCTCAAGCGAGCCGGCCACACCGAGGCGGCGGTCGACCTCGCCCGACTCGCCGGCATGGACCCCGCCGGCGTGCTGTGCGAGATCGTCAACGACGACGGCACCATGGCGCGGGTGCCCGACCTGATCGAGTTCTGCAAGGAACACGGGCTGCTGATGGTCACGATCGCGCAGCTGATCAAGTACCGCCGCCAGAACGAGAAGCTCGTCAAGCGCATCGCCGAGGCCCGCCTGCCCACCAAGTGGGGCGACTTCACCTGCTACGTCTACGAGTCGCTGATCGACGGCGAGCAGCACGTGGCGATGGTCCGCGGCGCCGTCCAGGGAGAGAGCGACGTCCTGGTGCGGGTGCACTCCGAGTGCCTGACCGGCGACGTCTTCCACTCGCTGCGCTGCGACTGCGGTGTGCAGCTCGACGCGGCCATGCAGGCGATCGTCGAGGAGGGCCTCGGTGCGCTCGTGTACCTCCGTGGCCATGAGGGGCGTGGCATCGGCCTCGGCCACAAGATCCGGGCCTACGGCCTCCAGGAGCAGGGTCGCGACACCGTCGACGCCAACGTCGAGCTCGGGCTGCCCGTCGACAGCCGCGAGTACGGCATCGGCGCACAGATCCTCAACGACCTCGGCATCACGACCATGCGGCTGATGACCAACAACCCGAGCAAGTACGGCGGCCTCGAGGGCTTCGGGCTGCAGATCACCGAGCGGGTCGGGGTCGAATCGGCACCGAACCCCGAGAACATCGAGTACCTCCGGACCAAGCGGGAGCGCATGGGCCACCTGCTCGAGGGACTGGACTGACGCGATGGGAGTCGACTTCCGCTCACCGGACGCGGACGGTGCCGAGCCCGCGGACGGCACGGGCCTGCGGATCGGGATCGTGTGCGCACGCTGGAACGACGTCATCACCCGACGTCTGCTCGGCGGTGTGACCTCGACGCTCGAGGCCCGAGGCGTCGCCGCCGCCGACGTCGACACCGCCTGGGTGCCCGGTGCCTTCGAGGTGCCCCTGGCATCGAAGGTGATGGCCGGCACGGGGCGCTACGACGCCGTCATCGCGCTCGGCTGCGTCATCCGGGGTGACACCGCCCACTTCGAATACGTGGCGGGCCCGGCGGCCGAGGGCATCCTGAGCGCGCAGCTCGAGACCGAGGTGCCGATCATCTTCGGTGTGCTCACCGTCGAGAACCGTCGCCAGGCGCTCGTCCGCTCGGTCGTCGACGACGACGTCGTCGGCGACAACAAGGGCGCCGAGGCGGCGGACACCGCACTCGAGATGGTCGCCGTGCTCCGGTCGGTACGAGGCGGCTGAGCAGCCGTCGGCGCGCCGTCGCCTCAGAGCATCGGGCGCGACGCAGAGGCGGCTCGGTCGCTGGTGAGCAGCTCCCGGAAGTCCGACTCCGGCACCGGGCGTGAGTACAGGTAGCCCTGGCCGAGCCGACAACCCAGCTCCTCGAGCAGCCCGGCCTGGAGCTCGGTCTCGATGCCCTCGGCGATCGTCCGGACGCCCAGCTGGCGAGCCAGGTCGAGCACCGCGGTGACGATGCGCTGGTTCGTGAACTGGTCGATGTCGTCCACGAAGCTCTTGTCGATCTTGAGCACGTCGAACTCGAACTGCTGGATGTAGCCCAGCGAGGAGTAGCCGGTGCCGAAGTCGTCGACGGCGAGCCGTGAGCCGAGCTCGCGCAGCTCGTGCATGGTGGCGCTGATCTTCTCGGTGTCGGTGATGAGCGTCGACTCGGTGATCTCGAGCACCAGGCGTTCCGCCGGCAGGCCCGATCGGGCGAGGATCTGCTGGACGGTGCCGACGATGCCGTCGTCGTGGAGCTGCTGCACCGACAGGTTCACCGACATGGTGAGGTCGTGGACCTGCTCGCCGTACTCCTCGCGCCAACGGGCCATGTCCGTGCAGGCTCGTTCGAGGATCCACTCGCCGAGCTTGCCGATCAGTCCCGACTCCTCGGCGAGCGGGATGAACAGACCAGGACCCAGCAGGCCCCGGCGCGGGTGGTTCCAGCGGATGAGCGCCTCGCAGCCGACGATCCGTCGGGTCTCGAGGTCGAAGACCGGCTGGTAGTGGGCGACGAACTGCTCCGAGGTGATCGCCCGGGCGAGGTCGGCGCGCAGCTCGAGGCGGTCGAACTGAGCGGTGTGCATCTGGGACTCGAACACGACGACCTGGCGCTTGCCCATCGTCTTGGCCCGGTACATGGCGATGTCGGCGTTGCGCAGCAGGATGTCGCTGGTGTTCGTCCGGTCGTGGTCGAACACGATGCCGGCGGACGCAGTGATGTTCAGCTCGCGGCCGTTGACCATGAACGGGCTGGCGAGCGTCGTGAGCAGCTGCTCCGCGAGGTCGGTGACGTGGGACTCGCCATGTGCTCGTTCCAGCACGACGACGAACTCGTCGCCACCCACACGGGCGGCGATGTCGCCGAAGGAGAGCATCCCGGTGATGCGCTCGGCCACCGCGGTCAGCAACAGGTCGCCGAAGGCGTGGCCGAGGGAGTCGTTGATGTCCTTGAAGTCGTCGATGCCGAGCAGGATCGCCGCGACGGTCGTGCTGCCGCTGTTGCGGCCGAGCATGCCGGCGAGGTCGTCGAGCACGTGCACCCGGTTGGCCAGTCCCGTCAGCTCGTCGTGGGTCGCCTGGTAGCGGATGCGCTGCTCCATCGACTTCCGCTCGGTCACGTCACGGGCGTTGAGCACGAAGCCGTTGACGGCGGGCTCCGAGCGGAGGTCGGTCAACGAGGTCTCGATCGAGCGGAGCTGGCCCTCGGCGTTGTCGAAGTTGAACTCGAGCAGCTCGGACGACGCGGCACCGGGTGTGGCGTGGTGCAGTCGGGCCATCCAGTCGATGGAGCTCTGCCGGAAGACCTCGTCGATCGGCCGACCCTTGATCTCCTCGGGGGTCTCGGCGAGCACGTCGGTGACCGAGGGGCTCGCGTAGCTGACCGCCCCGGTGGGGTCGAGCACCACGACCAGGTCCGTGGAGTTCTGGACGAGCGACTTGAACCGGGCCTCGGAGAGCAGGAGTCGCTCCTCGGCCTGCTTGCGGTCGTCGATCTCGCGGGCGTTGAGCACGATCCCGCCGATGTTCGGATCGCTCGACAGGTCCATGCCGCCGATCTCGAACCAGCGGTACGGACCTTCGCGGTGGCGGAGTCGGATCTCGGTGACGTCGCGGAGCCCGAAGCGGATGTCGTCGAGCATCCGCAGTGCCGCGGCGTGGTCCTCGGGGTGCACCAACGCGAACACGTCGAGGTCACCCGGCGCCTGCGAGAGCGGGTAGCCCAGCAGACGTCCTGCGACGGGGGAGACGTAGGCCAGGTGGTTCTCGGCGTCGAGGATCGCCACGATGTCGGACGAGTTGTCGACGAGTGCCGCGAAGCGGTCCTCGCTGCGCTGGCGGACCTTCTGCTCGGTGTGCTCCACCGCACGGAAGGCGATGGCCGACTCACGACAGAGCTGGGTGACGGCGTTGCGCTCGTCGTCGGTCAGCTCGCGGTTGGTCACCAGCACCAGTGCTGCGTGCAGCTCGCGCTGCACGACCACGAGTCCGGCCGACCAGTGGTCGGGTGAACCGTCCACGTCGCCGAGCGAGAGGACCTCGCCGGTCACCGGGTGGTCGGCGGTGGCCAGGTGGGCCCGGATGGCCTCGGCGGCAGGGACGAGCTCGCCGAGGGCAGCCTCGCTGCCCGGGGCGGTGGGACGTGCGACGAGCCCTCCGCCGACGTAGTTCGCGCCCAGGACCTGTTCTGCGCCGACCGTGATGACCCGGACCACGTCATCGGTGGTCTCGGCGCTCACGAGTCGCTCGCCGACACCTCGCAGGGTCGCCTCGAGGGTCGCCATCTCCTCGTTCTGACGGACCAGACGACCGAGGCGGACGACCACCATCGGCGTCAGCGCCAGCGACACCACGGCGGGGAACACCAGGTACAGGGTGTCCTCGCGGAAGACGCCGATGAGCAGCAGGATCGGAGGCGACACCAGGGCGAGCGCGAGCACCCCGATGCGGCGGTTCGTGAGACTCCGGATGAGCGAGGGGTCCGACGGTCGCGACGTGAGCTGGGTGACCGAGGGGTGGAGCAGACCCGCGGTGCCGAAGATCATGAGGAACGGCGCGACGTAGAGCCGGGCCTCGTCGGGCAGCCGGTCGGCGGTCACGAGCGTGGCGACGAGGTCCAGCGCGAAGGTCGACACCAGACCGGCGGCGAGCAGCCGATTGCTCGTCGAGCGGCTGGACCCGGAGACCAGGGCGAGGACCGCGGCGACGACGAGCAGGAGGGAGAGGCCGGCGAAGATGATGTTGAAGAGCCGTGCCGACGGCGTGCTCACCGGGCTCTGGAGGTACGGGATGAGCACGAGCGACCACTGCAGCATCGCGACGGCCAGGCCGCCGACGACGGCATCGAGCACCGGGTCGAGGGTGAAGCGCCGCACACGACGGTGGACGACGGTGACCACGGCGACCAGGAACAGGATGTAGGA
>JAFAFN010000096.1 GCA_023423475.1 Actinomycetes bacterium
GTGCAGGTCCGGGTGACCCGGGGCTGATCACCGTCCGTGGCGCCGAGGTCCTGGCCAGCGCCGAGGTCGTCGTGCACGACCGCCTGTCGGCCGCGTCGCTGCTCGACCTGGCGCCGTCGGATGCCGAGCGCATCAACGTCGGCAAGTCACCGAACGGTCCGTCGGTGCCACAGGAGCGCATCAACGAGCTGCTCGTCGAGCACGGTCTGGCGGGCCGTCGTGTCGTGCGACTCAAGGGTGGCGATCCGTTCATCTTCGCCCGCGGTGCCGAGGAGGCCGGTGCGCTCGAAGCGGCCGGGGTCGACTACGAGGTCGTGCCCGGCATCACCTCGGCGATCGCGGCGCCTGCCTACGGCGGCATCCCGGTCACCATGCGCTACTCCTCGACGAGCCTCACGATCGTGACGGGCCACGAGGACCCGACCAAGGCACGCACCGACGTCGACTGGGAGGCGCTCGCCCGCGTCGGCGGCACGATCGTGATCCTCATGGGGGTGGCGAACATCGCCCGGATCTCGGAGCGGTTGATCGCCGGCGGCCTGTCGCCCGACACGCCGGCTGCGGCGGTGCGCTGGGGGACCCGACCTGACCAGCGCACGGTGCGGGCGACGCTGGCGACGCTCCCGGCACAGGACCTGGCCGCGCCGAGCACGATCGTCGTCGGTGACGTCGCCGCCCAGCAGCTGCGGTGGTTCGAGGACCGGCCGCTCTTCGGCCGCCGTGTGGTGGTGACCCGCTCCAAGGAGCAGGCGGGCAAGCTCGCCGGGCGGCTGGTCGGCGCCGGTGCCGAGGTGGTCGAGGCGCCGACGATCGAGATCACCGGACCCTCGGACGGGGGAGTGGCGCTGCGCGACGCAGTGGCCCGAGTCGGTTCGTTCGACTGGGTCGTGCTGTCCTCGCCCAACGGCGTCGAGCGATTCACCGCCGAGCTCCGCGACGGCCGCGACCTGGCGGGCGTGCAGCTCGCGGTCGTCGGCCCTGGCACGGCGGCCGCGCTCGCGGCGCACGGCCTCGTCGCCGACCTGCTGCCGGAGCGCTACGTCGCCGAAGGCCTGCTCGAGGCCTTCCCCGGACTGCCCGAGCAGGGCGGACGCGTGCTCGTGGTGCGCGCCGCGGTGGGCCGCGACGTGCTCGTCGACGGGCTCGCCGAACGCGGTTGGGACGTCGAGCTCGTCGAGGCCTACCGGACCGTGCCGGCCACCTTCGACGAGTCGACCCGCGCCCGGCTGGCCGGCGCCGATGCGATCACCTTCACGTCGTCGTCCTCGGTCCGCAGCTTCGTGGCGTCCGCAGGGCTCGACGCGGTCCCACCGGTCGTCGTGACGATCGGGCCGATCACCTCGGCCACGGCTCGCGAGCTTGGCCTGCACGTCGCGGGCGAGGCCGACCCGCACTCCCTCGACGGCCTGGTCGACGCCGTGTGCTCACGCCTCGGTCGGGACCGGTCGCCGGAGGCCTCCCCTAGGATCGATCCGTGACCTTCCCGCAGCGTCGCCCCCGCCGTCTCCGCCGGACCGAGGCGATGCGTCGTCTGGTCGCCGAGTCCCGGCTCGGGGTCGACGACCTGGTGGCACCGCTGTTCGTGCGCGAGGGCATCGACGCCCCCGTGCCGATCTCGTCGCTGCCGGGTGTCGTGCAGCACGACGTGGAGTCGCTGCGTCGAGAGGTGCGCGAGCTGGTCGACCTGGGCATCGATGCCGTCATCCTCTTCGGCGTGCCCGAGCACAAGGACGCGACGGGGTCCGGGGCGTCCGACCCCGACGGGATCGTGCAGCGGGCCGTTCGAGAGCTGCGCGACGACCTCGGCGACGACGTGGTGATCATGGCGGACCTCTGCCTCGACGAGTACACCGATCACGGCCACTGCGGTCTGCTGACACCCGCGGGCACCGTCGACAACGACGCCACCCTCGAGCGCTACGGCGAGGTCGCCATCGTGCAGGCCGAGGCCGGCGTCGACGTGTGCGCGCCCTCCGGGATGATGGACGGCCAGGTGATGGTCATCCGTGACTCGCTCGACGAGGAGGGCTTCGAGGACGTCTCGATCCTCGCCTACGCGGCGAAGTACGCCTCGGCGCTCTACGGGCCCTTCCGCGAGGCCGTCGACGTCGAGATCGCGGATGGCGGCGACCGGCGCGCCTACCAGCAGGACTGGCACAACGTGCGCGAGTCGCTCGAGGAGATCCGGACCGACATCGGCGAGGGCGCCGACATGGTCATGGTGAAGCCCGCGCTGACCTACCTGGACGTGCTCACCCGTGCCCGCGCCGAGGTCGACGTGCCGCTCGCGGCGTACCACGTGTCGGGGGAGTACGCGATGGTGCACGCCGCGGCTGAGCGTGGCTGGATCGACGGCGACGCGGTGGCGCTCGAGCAGATCTCGGCGATCAAGCGAGCCGGTGCCGACTTCGTCCTGACCTACTTCGCACGGTCGCTCGCCGAGCGCCTGCAGTGACCCGCTGGCCGGCGCCGCGGCGCCGCGTCGCCCGCCCATGAGGAGCCGACCGACGTGTCCGAAACCAACCTGACGAACGCGGGCCTCTTCGAGCGAGGCCTCGCACGCATCCCCGGCGGGGTCAACTCCCCCGTGAGGGCGTTCCGGTCCGTCGGCGGCACCCCCCACTTCATCGCCCGTGGCCAGGGCGCCTACCTCTGGGACGTCGAGGGCAACCGGTTCATCGACTACGTGCAGAGCTACGGCGCGTCGATCCTCGGTCACGCCGATCCCGAGATCGTCGAGGTCATCCGCCACGCGGCGACCCTCGGCACGACCTTCGGAGCGCCGACGCCGGGCGAGGTCGAGCTGGCCGAGGAGCTCTGCGCCCGGATCCCGGGGATGGAGCAGGTC
>JAFAFN010000168.1 GCA_023423475.1 Actinomycetes bacterium
CGTCGGTCGGGGTGGTGATCTCGGACGCCGTGAACGCCTGGCGGAGCCAGGCATGCGGGTTCTGCGACGCGACCCGGGAGAAGCCGGACCAGATCTCACCGACGTGGGCGAGGTGCTCGCCGAGCGAGCGCCCTCCGGCGTGCCAGATCGCGTTCTCGAAGAGGGGATACGCCTGCAGCGGCATCACGATGTTCCGGGCGATCTCGCCCTCGCCCGCCATGATGAACGGCGAGCCATCGCTCCAGGTCGGCGTGACGTCGTCGGCCTGCCGGGTCCAACCGAGCTCGGTGCCCGCCGCCCGTGCGGCGCGACGGGTGCGGCCCGACTCACCGCCGCAGAGCACCGCCTGGTCCAGCTCGCCGGCCTGGATCGACGCGGCGATGCGGTTCATCAGCATCTGTGGGGTGTTGCCGCCGACGGTCGCGGTCCAGGTCGCGCTGTCGGGCGCGCCGATGCGGTCGCGCACCAGCGCGCCAGGATCCTGGTAGCGCCACGAGAAGGTCGGGACCACCGCGACCACCTCGGTGCGGCCCAGCACGTCGGGTCGGGTGGTGTCCGCCTCGGCGTTCCGCACCGCCTCGACCATGAGGTCGACGGGCTCACCGGCGACGCTGTCGCGGTCGAGGAACTGGCCGACGCCGATGATGACCGGCAGGCGTGGATCAGGGGTGTCGATCGACATGGGCGCAGACTAGGAGCGCGGGCCCTGCGGGCCTGAATCCCGGTGAGGAGCCCTCCATCGGGCTCACCTACACTGGCGCTCGTGACCGACGCCGCCGACGCCCGAACCGACCAGACCACCGTGGCCCTCGGGGCCGACCACGCCGGCGTGGGGCTCAAGGACGAGCTGGTGGCACATCTCGAAGCACAGGGCCTGAAGGTCCTCGACCTCGGCACCCACGGGCCCGACCGGGTCGACTACCCGGACTTCGGTGCGGCGGTCGGCCGTGCGGTCGCCAACGGCGAGGCCGACCTGGGCGTCGCGGTGTGCGGCAGCGGACTCGGCATCTGCATGGCGGCCAACAAGGTGCCGGGCATCCGGGCCGCCACCGTGCACGACGCCACCTCGGCCCGCCTGACCCGACAGCACAACGACGCCAACGTGATCTGCCTCGGCGAGCGCCTCACCGGTGTCGAGGTCGCCAAGGACGCCGTCGACGCGTGGCTCGGCGCCGAGTTCGAGGGCGGCCGCCACGCCGGACGCGTCGACAAGCTCGACCGACTGCTCGACGCGCCCGGCTGACGCCACGTCGCCGCCCGCTCCGCACCTTCGACGAATCCGAGAGGAACCACCATGCCCTGGCCCACCGATCCCGACACCGAGCTCTTCGACGCGATCGATCGAGAGGTGGAGCGTCAAAACTCCGGCCTGCAGCTGATCGCCTCGGAGAACTTCACGTCGCCGGCGGTGATGTCGGCGGTGGGTTCGGTGCTCACGAACAAGTACTCCGAGGGGTACCCGGGCAAGCGCTACTACGGCGGCAACGAGTTCGTGGACGAGGTCGAGGATCTCGCCATCGACCGGGTCAAGGCGCTCTTCGGCGCCGAGGCGGCGAACGTGCAGCCGCACTCGGGTGCGAACGCCAACCTCGGCGTCTACCTCGCGCTGCTCGATCAGGGCGACACGGTCCTGGGCCTCAGCCTCGACCACGGCGGTCACCTGACCCACGGGTCGCCGGTGAACATCTCGGGCCGCTTCTACAACTTCGTGTCGTACCAGGTGACGCCGAGCGACGAGCGACTCGACTACGACCAGATCCGCGAGCTCGCGCGTGAGCACCGTCCGAAGATGATCGTGGCCGGCGCCACGGCGTACCCGCGCATCATCGACCCGGAGCCCCTCCGGGCGATCTGCGACGAGGTCGGCGCGCTCTTCCTGTTCGACGCCGCACACATCGCAGGTCTGATCGCCGGCGGTGCGCACCCCAACCCGGTGCCGCTCGCGGACGTGGTCACCTTCACGACCCACAAGACGCTGCGCGGACCTCGCGGCGGCTGCATCCTGTCGAAGGAGGAGTACGGCGCGGCGATCAACAAGGCGATCTTCCCCGGACTCCAGGGCGGGCCGCTCGAGCACGTCATCGCCGGCAAGGCGGTCGCCTTCCGCGAGGCGTCGGATCCGAGCTTCTCGACCTACGCCCACCAGATCGTCGCGAACGCCCAGGCGCTCGCCGAGGGCCTGGGCTCCAACGGGTTCCGCCTGGTCTCGGGTGGCACCGACAACCACCTCATGTTGATCGACCTGCGGACCTTCGACGAGGAGCTGACCGGCAAGACGGCGCAGATCGCGCTCGACCGCGCGGGCATCACCCTCAACAAGAACACCGTGCCCGACGATCCCCGGTCCCCGTTCGTGACCTCCGGCCTCCGGATCGGCACGCCGTCGGTGACGACCCAGGGGATGAAGGAAGCCGAGATGGCGACGATCGCCGAGCTGATCACCCGCGTGCTGCGTGCACCGGAGGACGACGCGGTGATCGCAGCGGTGCGCGACGACGTGCGTTCGCTCTGCTCGTCGTTCACTCCCTACGGCTGAGCAGGTCGCACCGCCGAGCGGGCGCCCGGATCCGAACCGGTCCGGGCGCGCCGTGGCGGCGGTACCCGGCTCGAGCGATGGGTCAGACGGCGCCCTTGCGGCGCAGGACCGCCGGCACGGTCTTCGCGAGGATGACCAGGTCGGTCACGATCGACCAGTTGTCGACGTAGTACATGTCGAGTCGCTGGTAGTCCTCGATCGAGGCGGTGAAGCGGCCGTTGACCTGCCAGTTGCCGGTGATGCCCGGCTTCACCCGCAGGCGCTCCTTCAGGTCGTCGTTCCACTGGACCGCCTCGTGGGGGAGTGCGGGACGGGGGCCGACCAGGCTCATGTTGCCGCTGACGACGTTGAAGAGCTGGGGCAGCTCGTCGATCGAGGTCTTCCGGAGGAAGGCGCCGACCGGCGTGACGCGCGGGTCGTCGGTCATCTTGAACATGGGACCGGAGGCCTCGTTCTGGTCCATCAGCGTGGGCAGCAGCGACTCGGCGTTGGGGACCATGGTCCGGAGCTTGTAGACGGTGAACGGGTTGCCGTCCTTGCCGACACGGGTCTGGGCGAAGAACACCCCGGGGCCCGAGGTGATCCGGATCGCGGCGGCGGCCGCGAGCAGGATCGGCGAGGTGAGCACGAGGCCGATCGATGCACAGACGATGTCGAAGGCACGCTTGAACACGGCGCGGCTGCCGCGCTGGGCGACCGGCTCGACGCACATGACCGGGTAGCGGCCCAGTGCCCGGAGCGTGACCCGTCGGGTGGCGATGTCCTTCATGGCCGAGGACAGCTCGACGTAGATGCCCTCTCGGGTGAGGTCGCGGACCAGCCGGTTGGCGCGCTCGAGATCGAGGTCGGTGGTGGCGACGACGACGCCGCTGGCGCGGTGACGGCGGACGACCTCGAGCACGTCCTCGGTCCAGCCGAGGTGGGGCACGTCGTGGTCGCCGAGCGGCTCGACACCATCGGACTTGTTGGTGACACGACCGACGACGTCGTAGCCGAGCTCGCTGCTGTGGCGGAGCATCTCGGAGAGCTCGTCGGCCTCGGAGTTGTCGCCGACGAGCACGACCCGGCGGCTCATCCGCCCACTGCGACGGAGTCGCGCGACGTAGCCGCGCACCAGTTCGCGTTCGAGCGCGGAGGTCACCATGACGCCGAAGCCGGCCATGAGGATCCAGCCACGGGACAGGTAGATCTGCAGCAGCACCGAGATGCCGGCGAGTGCGATCACTCCCATGACGACGGCGTTCACCAGGCGGCGGAACTCCTCGATGCGCCGTGCGACGTGGCGAGCCTGGTAGAGGCCCTGCTGGGCGAAGAGGATCGGCCACACCGGCATCGACAGAGCGGCGACGGCCGCGGCGTGGTCGAGGTGCCCGATGCGGGTGCGGTAGAAGGCGATGGCGGCGGCCATGCCGAGCGCCACGGCGAGCAGGTCGGCGAGCACCATGACGAGCTTGAGGCGTCGGACGACGCCGCTCGCGCCCTTCGGCGGTGCCGGCTCGGGTGCCTGCCCTGCGTCGGGTTCACGGTGCGGGAGCGGCGGGACGCGCAGCTCCGGCGCTGGTACGGCCATGCCTTCGAGGACCGGTGGTCCCGGGCGTGGTGATCTGTGTGCAGTCGTCCCACGTTCCGACCGCCCAGGGGCGGTCGGCGCGGCTACCCGCTCCGTGTGCATGTCTCTCCATCCCTGCGCAGCACGCCCGGATTCGCCCAGCCCCGAGTGCGCTGCGTGCTACTCGCCCAGTACGAGAGCAGCAGTTCTTCCCGCTCAGGTTTATAGCATCTCGATAGGGTCCACACTCGGTAAAACTGCCCTCTGTCGGAGTGATACATGTCTCTCGGAGCAGGGGTCGCTCCGAGACCTGTTCTCCCATCGGCACGTACCCGCCGGGTGTGAGGGTCTCCTGTAGCGTCGTGCGACGTGCAGTCCTACCTGATCGTGATGGCCGTCGCCGTCGCCGCCACCGCGATCTCCGTCCCACCCCTGCGCCGACTCTCGGTGCGCACCGGCCAGTTGGCCCAGCCGGGGGACCGCACCGTGCACGCGACCCCGACGCCGATCCTCGGCGGTGGGGCGCTCCTGATCGGACTGCTCGCCGCGTTGGCGGTCGCCTCGACCATGTCCGAGTTCGAGCCGGTCTTCGACGCGCCGGGCAACCTCATCGGCGTCGTCGCCGCAGCGATCGTGATGTGGCTCACCGGACTGATCGACGACATCCGCGACATGTCGCCGCCGGCGAAGATCGCCGGCATGGTCCTGAGCGGCTCGCTGCTCACGCTCGTCGGACTGACCATCATCTACTTCCGGGTGCCGTTCCTCGGCTTCACGGTGCTGCCGCCCGACATGTCGGCGTTGATCACCGTGCTCTGGGTGGTCGGCATGGCCAACGCGGTCAACCTGATCGACGGACTCGACGGCTTGGCGGCGGGCATCGTCGCGATCGGCGCCGGCTCGTTCTTCCTGTACGGGTGGCGCCTGCTCGACGTCGGCGTCATCGACCCCTCGAACGTGGGTCCGCTGCTCGCCGTGGCGACGGCGGGGGTGTGCATCGGGTTCCTGCCGTTCAACTTCAACCCCGCCAGCATCTTCATGGGGGACTCCGGCGCGCTGCTGCTCGGGCTCCTGCTGGCCGCGTCGACGATCGCGGTCGGGGGACAGTCCGACGACCCGTTCTCGGGCCAGTCCTGGTTCTTCTTCGCCCCGCTGGTGATCCCGCTGTTCATCCTCGGTGTGCCGCTGATCGACACGGTGTTCGCAGTGATCCGTCGAGCGACACGTCGCACGGGCGTCGCGACGGCGGACAAGGAGCACCTGCACCACCGGCTCATGGACCGCGGGCACGGACACCGTCGCACCGTCGTCATCCTCTGGGCCTGGACGGCAGTGCTGTCGGGCTTCGTGCTCGTCCCGGTGTTCACGAGCAGGGGCAACGGCATCGTCCCGATCGGACTCACCGCGCTCGCGCTGCTGCTGTTCACCCTCTTCGCCCCGCGGGTGGTCAAGCGCGGCTCCCGCCGCCGCGCCGCGACGTCCGAGGGCGAGACCTCGGCCGAGTCGCTCGATGCGCCCTGAGTCGACCGACGTCGTGACGCGGCGTCCTCCGGGACGTCGGGCCCGGCCCGATCGTCCCGGAGGCGCGTGGCTCAGCTCGCGGTGACGGTGTCGGTGTCGGTGCCGGACCGCACGATCGATCCCGGCAGGTTGCCCGTCGGCGCGCTGTCCCTGACGGTCTCGACACCGCTGACGAAGACGTGGTCGACGCCGACCGAGCCGGCGTAGAGGCGGCTGGTGTTCGCCGGCAGGTCGTCGACCATCTTGAGCATCTCGGAGTCGACCACCTCGGGGTCGAGCACGACGAGGTCGGCGTGTGCGCCCACCTCGATGGTGCCGCGGTCACGCAGGCCGAAGAGCTCGGCGGGGACCTGCGTCATCATCTGCACTGCCCGCTCGACCGTCGTCAGCTGACGACCACGGATGCAGTCCGCGATGAAGCGGGTCGGGTAGTTGGCGCCCTGCATGCGGTCGAGGTGCGCGCCGGCGTCGGAGCCACCGAGCATGACCGAGGGGTGGTCCCACGCCTGGCGGCGCAGCTCCCACGACGCCGGATCCGCGTCGGTGGCACCGGGCCAAAGGACCGTCGCCAGGTCGTCCTGGAGCACGATGTCGAGCAGGGTGTCGAAGGGCGTGGTGCCTCGCTCCGCCGCGATGTCGCCCACCCGACGTCCGGTGAGGCCGGCGTTGGCCTCGGAGAACGTGTCGCCGATGACGTAGGTGCCCCAACCCGTCAGACGGGCGAACACACCGGCGTCGGGCGAGGCGGCGCGCTCCTCCATGAAGCGGCGGGTCTCGGGGTCGCGCAGTCGCTCCATGCGCTCCTCGAGCGGCAGGCCGAGGATCGGACCCCAGTCCGGCATCATGTTCAACGCGCAGTAGGTGAGGAAGCTCATGTTCATGCCGACGATCACCGGCATGGTCAGGGCCACGACCTTGGCGCCCTCCTCGGCGCAGCGGTCCATCGCGGCGAGCTGGTTCTGGTAGCGGTCCGGCGCGTGCGAGTCGATCGTCAGCACGTTCCAGTTCAGCGGCCGGTTGCCGGCCTTCGAGAACTTGATCATGAAGTCGACCTCGTCGTCGTCGAAGCCGTCGAGGCAGCCGTCGGATGCGAACTCGAGCGTGGTGCCGTCGTGCTCCGACACGACCGAGGCCAGGGCGAGCAGCTCGTCCTGCTCGGCCCAGCGCGACGCGACCGGCTTGCCGTCGCCGTCGGAGTGGGTGCGGGCCAGGGTCGTCGAGAAGCCGAGGCCACCGGCGCGGATGCCCTCGGCGAGCAGCTCCGACATGGTCGCGATCTCCTCAGGGGTCGCGGCGCGCTCGACGGACTCGGTGCCCATGACCTTGCGACGCAGCGCGCAGTGCCCGACCAGGAAGCCGGCGTTCACGCCCAACTTGCCGTCGAGGCGGTCGAGGTACTCGGGGAAGGACTCCCAGTCCCACTCGATGCCGGTCTCGAGCGCGGCGAGCGGCATGCCCTCGACCTTCGCCATCATCCGGCGGGTGTAGTCGCCGTCGCCCGGGGCCAGGGGAGCGAGGGTGAACCCGCAGTTGCCCGCGATCACGGTGGTCACGCCGTGCACGTTCGACGGCGAACCCGTCGGATCCCAGAAGAGCTGTGCGTCGTAGTGGGTGTGGGGGTCGACGAAGCCGGGCGTGAGGTACTTGCCCGTGGCGTCGATCTCGGTGGTGGCGCCGTCGGAGCTGAGCGCACCCGGCTCGGTGATCTCCACGATGCGTCCACCGTCGACCCCGACGTCGCCGACACGGGCCGCCGCGCCGGTGCCGTCGATGATCGTCGCGTTGCGGATGACCAGATCCATGTCGTTGTTCTCCCTGCTCTGCCGATGTCCGGGGTGTGCGGATGTCTGGGGTGGGATGGGTGCCGAGTGCGCCGGGGTCGTGGGCGGTGGGGGACCTTCCCGATATCTGACACTCTGTCAGATTCCGGCGCCTGCGGCAGCCTCGGGCGCCGCATGCCCTCGGGACGTGCTAGAAACTCGATCTGACGTCGTGTCAGATCGGCGTCGACGACTACTGCTCCGACCTGCAGACCGTGCGGTCGGAGCGGCCGAACAGGGGGAATGACTTGAAGCGATCTCTGGCGATCCTCGCGTGCGTCGTGGCGCTGGTGGCATCCGCATGTGGTGCATCGGGCGACGAGACGGGCACCGAGGAAGAGGGCGGAGCCACCGAGACGACGTTGGCCGAGGGCACCTCGACCAAGTGGGGCGACCTCGAGTCGCCGTGTGGAGAGGGCGACGCATCCGTCGCCGAGGGCGAGGGTCCCTCGACCGACACCCTGCAGATCGGTGTCGCGAACGACCGCAACTCCGAGATCCGTCCGGGTCTGAACGCCGAGTTCTGGGACGCTTCCGTGGCGTTCTCCGAGTGGTGCAACGCACAGGGCGGCATCCAGGGCCTCCCGATCGAGCTGGTCGACATCGACGGTGGTGTCACCAACGTCGAGGCCGCGATGACCAAGGCCTGCACCGACGTCTTCGCCATGGTCGGCGGCGGGTTCGCCATGGACGACCTCGAGTTCTCCGGCAAGGACGGCTCGGACTTCCACAAGTGCGGCCTCATCGACATCCCGGGCATCACCGTCTCGGTCCAGAAGAGCCTCTCGAACGGCCAGGTCCAGCCGGTCCCGAACCCGGCGAACGCCAAGTCGGCCCAGTGGATCATCGACTTCAAGGAGCTGTACCCCGAGGAGTCGAAGAAGACCGTCGTCGTGTACTCCAAGGACCTTCCCTCGCTCGAGGCGATCAAGGTCCAGTTCGACGCCGTGGTCGAGTCCGAGGGTGGCATCGAGAACCTCGAGCCCGTCACCTACGGCCTGGTCGTCACCGACTGGGGTCCCTACGCAGAGAAGGTCATCGAGTCCGGCGCCACCTCGCTGTACTGGATCGGTGAGCCCGGCAACGCCGCCGCCTTCGTCAAGGTCCTGCGCGAGAAGGGCTGGGACGGTGTCTTCCTGAACGAGGCCAACCTCTACGACAACGTCTTCACCGAGACCGGCGGCGCCGCTGCCAACGAGAGCGTCGTGCGCACGGCCTTCCACCCGTTCGAAGAGGCCGACAAGTGGCCGGCGGTGCAGCAGTTCGTCGACAACCTCAAGGAGTACGCGCCGGACGGCAAGGCGGCGTTCCTCGGTCTCCAGGGCACGTCGGCCTGGCTGCTCTTCGCCGTGGCGGCCGACAAGTGCGCCACCGACAACGACGGCGTCATCAGCCGTGAGTGCGTGCTCTCCGAGGCCAACGCCGTGTCCGAGTGGACCGCAGGTGGCATGCACGCACCGACCGACCCGGGCACGACCACGCCGCCGGAGTGCGGCATGCTCATGATCGTCAAGGACGGGGAGTTCACCCGTCTCTACCCCGAGATCGACGGCGAGGGTGACGACCAGAACGGCTTCCACTGCCCGGAGGACTCGATCGTCGAGATCCCCGAGGACCAGGTGCCCGGCGAGGGCAAGGTCGACCCGTCGAGGCCCGAACTCTGATGACATGAGGGGCCGGGTCCTCTGGGCCCGGCCCCTCATGTGTTTCCCGCCCCGGAGAGCCGGGGACCGATCCACCCAGCGACCCTGACGAGATCACGTGGACAAGTTCCTCATCTTCACCATCGCCGGACTCTCGACCGCAGCCATCTATGCGATCGCCGCGTCCGGACTGGTCGTGACCTACACGACCTCGGGCGTGTTCAACTTCGCCCACGGCGCCTTCTCGATGATGGCCGCCTTCATGTTCTGGCAGGTCAACGTCGGCTGGGGCGTGCCACTGCTGCCGGCGGCGCTGATCGTCGTGTTCGTGATCGGTCCGCTCTTCGGCGCGGTGGTCGAGCGCGTCATCATGCGGGGCATCGCCGGCACCACGGACGTGATCAAGATCGTGGTGACCATCTCGTTGATGGTCGCGCTGCTCGGTCTGGCCAACGTGATCTGGGAGCCCAACGTCGCCAGGTCGGTGCCGTCGTTCTTCGAGGGCAAGACCGTCGAGATCTTCGGCGTGATCGTGTCGTACCAGCGGTTGATGACGATGGCCGTCGCCATCGCCGTGGCGGTCGGCCTGCGCATCGTCTTCACCCGTACCCGGCTCGGCATCGCCATGCGCGCCGTGGTCGACGACCGGAACCTGCTGCAGCTCAACGGCGGACGCCCGGGGCGGACCTCGATGCTCGCCTGGGCCCTGGGTGCCGGCATGGCGGCCATCTCGGGTGTGCTGATCGCCTCGGAGCAGACGCTGAGCGCCACGTCGCTGACCCTGCTCTTCATCAACGCCTACGCCGTCGCGGTCGTCGGGCGACTCCGGAGCCTGCCGGGCGCCTTCCTCGGCGCGGTGATCCTGGGCCTCGCACAGTCCTACGCCATCGGGTACATCCCCCAGGACGCGACGCTCGGTCCGATCAGCCTGCAGAGCCTCCAGCTCGCCATCCCGGCGATCATGCTCTTCGTCGTCATGGTGCTCCAGCCCCAGGACCGACTCCGCGCCCACGGTGTGAGCCGTCGCACGGTCGCATCGCCGGCGCCCTCCCAGCAGCTGGGGCTCATCGGCGGCGTCGTGTTCGTCCTGGTGGTCGCCGCGATCGGCTCGCTGGTCGCCGCGCCCGACCTGAACCTGGTGCTCAACGGATTCTTCCTCGCCGTCGTGACGCTCTCGCTGGTCCCGCTCACCGGTTACGCGGGCCAGATCTCGCTCGCGCAGCTGACCTTCACCGGCATCGGTGCGGTGGCCATGGCGTCGTGGGGTGCCAACGGCGAGCCGTGGGCCGTGCTGCTCGCGGTGGGTGCCTGCGCGATCGTCGGCGGGCTCGTGGCCTTCCCCGCGTTGCGGCTCTCGGGCATCTACCTGGCGCTCGCCACCGCCGCCTTCGCGATGTTCTGCTCGGCGATGTTCTTCAACCAGGTCGACGTCATGCCCGGCGGCAACCGGCAGGTCCCGCGGCTCGACCTGGGGCCCCTGTCGATCGACAGCGACTACTCGCAGCTGATCCTCTTCGCGGTCGTCTTCGCCGTGATCGGGAACCTGTTGATCCTGCTGCGACGCAGCGCCTGGGGTCGCCGGCTCACCGCGATGAAGGACTCGCCCGTCGCGTGTGCGACGCTCGGGCTGAACCTCACCTCGACGAAGGTCGGCGTCTTCGCCCTCTCCGCCGCGATCGCCGGTGCCGCCGGCGCGGTGGCCGGTCGCACGTTCCTCGCCGACACGCTGTCGCTGCCCAGCTCCCTGCCGATCACGATGATGGCGGTCGTCGGTGGCATCGGTGCGGTCTCGGGCGCGTTCTTCGGCGGCATGCTGCTCGGCATCTTCCCGATCGCCTCGGCGATGTTCGCCGCCAACGCGATCGGCGTGTTCGGGTTCATCTCCATCTCGGTGAAGGACGTCCTGGCGTTCTCCCCGGGCATGATGGGCATCTCGCTCGGCCGTGACCCTGACGGTGCGGCGCCGCAGATGGCGGCGGGTTTCTCGGCGGTCACCAAGTCGCCGCCGTCGCTGGTGACCGCCGGCGTCGGTGCCGTGGCCATCTGGGGCTTCGCCCGCGTCGAGGCGATCGGCAACTGGTCGTTCTTCGCCGCCGCGCTGCTGTTCGTCTTCGGTGTCGTGCCGCTGTTGCCGTTGGTCTTCGCGCCCTCCGGCACGCCGGGGCGACGGGTCCCGATGACCATCTGGTTGGCCCTCACCGTCGCCATCGCCATGGCGATCCCGTGGGGCACCGCGATCGAGTCGAACGGCATGCGGATCGTGGCGATCTTCGTGTACGTCGGCCTGAGCGTGTTCCTCGCCATCGGGATCCACGGCGCTGCGCCGTCGATGACCGGGGGAGAGGCGCCGACGGTCGAACCGATCTCGCCGGACATGGTCGGCATCGACCGGCCGCTGGGCCGTTCCGACGCGATCGACGCAGGTC
>JAFAFN010000213.1 GCA_023423475.1 Actinomycetes bacterium
GAGCAGATCCGCGCTCGTCAGCAGGACGACTACCTCGAGCTGCTGACCACCAGCGGCGATCCAGACCTGCCCGTGGTCGACCTCGGCTGTGGCCGCGGCGAGCTCGTCAACCTGCTCGCCGAGCAGGGGAGCGCCGCCATCGGGGTGGACTCCAACCTGGGCCAGGTGGCCGACGGGGGAGCGGGTGAGTTCGTCGAGGCCGACCTCTTCGAGTGGCTCGATGCCCGCGAGGACGGCTCGTGCCGTTCGGTGGTCTCGCTGCACGTGATCGAACACGTGCCGCTCGAGCTGCAGATCCGGCTCTTCTTCGAGGCCCGCCGCGTGCTGGCCGACGGTGGGGTCCTGGTGATCGAGACCCCGAACACGCTCAGCCTCTCGACCGCGGCGACCAACTTCTGGATCGACCCGACCCACCTGCGCCCCGTTCACCCGCTGCTCATGGAGTTCCTCGCCGCCGAGGCCGGATTCACCGAGATCGAGTCGCGCCCCCTGCACCCATTGCCGGTCGAGTTCCGATCCTCACCTGCGAGCAGCGAGCTGGCCGGCGACCTGAACTCGCTCGTCTTCGGATGCGGCGACATGGCCGTCATCGCTCGGAGGTGACCGAGGACCAGGTGCTCCCCGAGGGGGCACCCGAGCCCGAGCTCGAGGACCACGCCGACGAGGCCGAGGAGGCCAAGGACGTCGAGAGCTCGAGCCCGGCGCGGTGGCTCGAGGTCGGTGTCCTCATCGCCGGCTCGGCGCTCGCCGTGGTCGGCGTCGTCGGTCTGGTCCTCGCGATCGCCGGGGTCTACCGCACCTGGGTGGTGCTGGCGATCTCCGCCCCGCTGGTCGCGGGAGCGGCCGTGCTGGCGTTGCGGGCGGTGCCACGCGGCAGGGCGTCCCGGGGGACGCACCTCGCTGCGGCCGCCGCCGTGGTCATCGCGCTCGCCTACGTGGGCTTCGCGGGATTCTCGCCGTCGCAGAACGTGATCGTCGCCCGCGACCCGGGTTCGTACCTGAACACCGCCAAGTGGATCTCCGACACCGGCACGCTCCGGGTCGACCCTTCCGAGGGGGCCTTCGACGGCATCGACGACCTGCAGTTCACCAGCGCCGCGGTCTACCTCGAGGACGACGGTCGGCTGGAGTTCCAGTTCAACCACCTCGCGAGCGTGGTCATGGCCGTCGCCGACGACGTCGGTGGACCTCGCCTGCTGCTGCGAACCCCCGCGTTGGCCTCGGCGCTGGGGCTGCTGGCGCTCTACGCGGTGGCCGCGCGTGCCATCCGCCGCCCCGTGATCGCCCTCGTGGCACCCGCGCTGATCGGTGTCTGCCTTCCGCTGCTGAACGTGTCGCGGAACACCTACTCCGAGCCGTTCGCGCTCGTCCTGCTGTGGTGCGCCATCCTCGCGATGTGTCGATTGCACCGTCGACCGTCCGTCCCCGCAGGCGTGCTCGGCGGCCTGCTCCTGGGTGCGGGGCTCTGCGCCCGGGTCGACTCGCTGGTGTACGTGGCCATGGTGTTCCCGCTCGCCGCGCTGTCGATGGCGACGACATCCGACGACGACCGCCGACGCAGCCAGGCCCGGGCATGGCTGGCGATGCTGCTCTGCCTGGTGCTCGTCGGGGCGATCGGGATCGTCGACCTGGAGCTGCGGACCGGCCTGTACTTCGCCCACCTCGGGCCGCAGGTGTCGCTGCTCCGAAAGGCGTTCCTCGGCTCGCTGGTGGTCAGCGTGGTGGCGTACCTGCTGTGGGTGAACCTCGCGTGGCTCCGTCGGAACCTCCCCTCGCTGCTGCACCGGATCGCCCCGGTCGCCGCGGTGCTCGTCGCGGTGGTCTTCCTCGCGCTGTGGTTCGTGCGTCCCGAGGTCCAGACCGCCCGGGGGTCGTACAACTACTCGATCGCGGAGCACATCCAGCGTGCGACGGGCGCCGAGGTGGACGGCACCCGCACCTACGCCGAGGACTCGATGCGGTGGATGAGCTGGTACCTCGGAGCCCCCGCACTCCTGGCGATGATCGTCGGGACCGCGCTGACGGTCGGCCGAACGCTCCGGGGCACCGTCCGTCCTGCCGCCCTGGCCGTCGCCACGCTGGTCCTCGGCGCCGGTGCGATGTACCTCTGGAACCCGAGCATCACCCCGGACCAGCTCTGGGCGTCGCGTCGCTACGTCCCGGCGATCCTGCCGGCGATGGCCGTCATGGCGTTGGTGACGGTGGCCTGGATCGATGCCGCGCTCGCAGGCCTGCTCGAACGGGGACGGGACGGGTCCGCAGATGCCGGACCGTCGCGTGCCGACCGCCTGATCCGTGTCGGAGCGCTCTCGGTCGTCGCCGCCGTGCTCGTGGTGCCGGCCGCCGTCACGACCTGGCCGATGCGCAACGCCCGGGCACAGGCCGGTCACCTCCAGATGGTGCAGGAGGTGTGCGACGACGTCGGCGACGACGGGGCGATCATCGTGCTCGGGGGAGCGGCCAACGTCACCCTGGCACAGACCCTCCGTAGCTGGTGCGGGGTACCCGTCGCCGGTCAGGGCGGCGCGGTCGACGCGGAGACCGTCGAGGACGTCGCCCGCCGCATCACCGACAACGGCTACGAGCCCTTCCTGGTCGCCGCCAAGGCGGACCACCTCGACACCTTCGTCGCGGTCACCGGTGCCGTGCCGTTCACGACCCACGAGGTCGACGACCTCTGGACCTCGGAGCCGACGCTCGAGGGTCCGCCGACCGAGTACCGGGATCCGGTCGACGCGAACCCGATCGACGGTCCCTTCCAGCTGCACGTGCTGCCGCTCGCGGGTGTGGGCTGAACGGTTGCGGAACGTGAGGTGACGGAGCGGCCGCATTAGAGTCGCGCCGTGCCGCAGTCCCGTCAGACGTCCCAAGCAGGTCAGCGGTGAAGCTGATCATCCAGATCCCCTGCTACAACGAGGAGGAGACGCTCCCGGCGACGCTGGCCGACCTCCCCCGGGAGGTGCCGGGCTTCGACGTCGTCGAGTGGCTCGTGATCGACGACGGCAGCGCGGACCGCACCTCCGAGGTCGCCGCCGAGCTCGGGGTCGACCACATCGTGCGGGTTCCCACCAACCGGGGCCTCGCCAACGCCTTCCTGACCGGTCTCGACACCGCGCTGCGCGAGGGCGCCGACGCGATCGTGAACACCGACGCCGACAACCAGTACGACGGATCGTGCATCCCGGCACTGGTCGCCCCGCTGGTCGAGGGCGACGCCGACCTGGTGATCGGCGAACGTCCGATCGAGGCCGTCGACGACTTCTCGCCGCTCAAGAAGCGGCTGCAGCGACTGGGTTCCGGCGTGGTGCGTGCCTTCTCCGGCACCGAGGTCCGTGACGCCGCCTCCGGTTTCCGTGCCTTCAGCCGTGACACCGCGATGCGCACGCAGGTCTTCGGCAAGTACTCCTACACGATGGAGACGATCGTGCAGGCGGGCTGGGAGGGCATGCGCATCGCGAGCGTCGACATCTCGGTCAACCCGAAGACGCGTGAGTCGCGGCTCGTCAAGAGCATCCCCAAGTACATCTGGCGCTCCGGCACGACCATCGTGCGGTCCTTCGCCCTCTACAAGCCGTTCCGCTTCTTCTTCGGGATCGGCGTGATCCCGTTCCTGGCGGGGCTCGCGCTCGTCCTGCGCTGGTTCTACCTCCAGACCTTCACCGACGACCTCGCGAGTCGTGTGCCCAGCCTCGTGGGTGCCGCGGTGCTGTTCCTGATCGCCGCGCAGATCTGGGTGGTCGGCTTCCTCGCCGACCTGCTCTCGGCGAACCGCCGCCTCATCGCGGACTCTCGGCTGATGCTGCGGCGAGCCGAGATCGACGCCGAGATCGACCGGGCCGCCTGAACGACTCCCCGGGTCGGCGCGTCAGCCGGTCCCGTCCGGCAACGGCATCGTCGCGGCCGGACCCGCATCGGCGCTACCTCCTGCGGTGCCATCGACCGAAGTGCCATCGACCGAAGTGCCGCCGTCATCTGCGCCGTCGGGGTGCTCCCTGGCCCACCGCACCGCGCCCGGGACACCGGTGACGAGGGCGAGCAGCACCTCGACGACGACCATGATCAATCGAGACAGCAGCGCCACGGTCAGGGCGCCGGGACGGCCGATGGCGGCACCGAGGGTCAGCACGAGGATCGTCTCGCGCAGTCCTGCGCCGGCCGGCAGCGGCACCGCGACGACGCCGGCGACGAACGCGAGGGCGAACGCCCCGATCACCAACGGCAGGTCCTCCGGGCCGGCGCCGAGGGGGCGAGCGAGGAACCAGGCGTGCAGTCCGAAGCACAGCCACACCGCGGCGCTGAGCACCGTCGACCGACGAGCGCCGGACCAGGACATCGTGATGGCGCCGCTCGAGCGACCGGAGCGCCGCAGCGCCCAGCTGATCAGACTCGGCAGGCCGCGGTCGTGCAGCAGCAGCGGCAGCAGCACGATCGCGGCGACGACGCAGAGCACGACGACCGGCCACGGGACCTCGACGTCGCCGTTGGTCAGGATCAGGATGCTGCTGATCGCACCGACGGCGCACAGGACGCCCATCCAC
>JAFAFN010000232.1 GCA_023423475.1 Actinomycetes bacterium
GACGTGTACATCGCGCTCGTCATCACCGACGACGCCGTGGTCGAGGCCTCGTACTTCTCGGTGCCCGGCTACGAGTCGACCGGCGGCCACCACCTGGCGGAGCAGCTCGTCGAGGAGCTGCCCGCCGCGCCGGGTTGGGCGATCGGCGAGGTGCGCGGCATGCGTCTGCCGATCCTCCGCGAGACCCGCCCACCGGCAGTGGTCCTGAAGCTCGGCCACCCGGAGCTCGTCGAGTCCAGCCTCGATCTGGTCGTCGCGTCGATGCACCGGGCGATCACCGCCTGGGCCAGCGACCCCCGCTGAGCGCTCCGACCTCCAGTCGAGGTCGATGGCTGGACGGCTCGTCACCCACGAGCCTCATTCTGCACCTCAGCTTCCGTTAACCACAGACTTACGCACAACCTGTGGACAACGTCCGCGACCCTCAACCCTCGATGATCGAGGCGGGTCCAACCCCGCAGGATCCGCCTACTCGATGATGAGCCGGTAGATGCGCTCGAGGTCCTCGAGGTTCGCGAAGTCGATCGTCACCTTGCCGCGTCGGGCGCTCATGGCGATCGAGACGCGGGTGTCGAGCCGGGACGCCAGCAGCTCCTCGAGCTCGAGCAGACCCGGCGGTCGGAGACGGCGCTCACCTGCGTCCTCGGGCTCCGGCGACGGTGACTCGTCGAGCACCTCCTCGGGATCGGCCGCACTGCCACCACCGAGGCCCGACTCGAGGTCCAGACGCTCCTTCACCAAGCCTTCGATGTCGCGCACGCTGAGCGACTCCGACACGGCACGACGGGCGAGCAGCTCCTGGTAGGAGCGGTCGGGATGGCTGAGCAGCGCCTTCGCGTGACCGGCCGAGAGGAGCCCCTCCCCCACCAGCTTCTGCACCGCCGGCGGCAGCTGGAACAGCCGGAGGTGGTTCGTGACGGCGGAACGGCTCTTGCCGACGCGCTTGGCCACCTGCTCCTGGGTCAGGCCGAAGTCCTCGATGAGCTGCTGGTAGGCACCGGCCTCCTCGAGCGCGTTCAGGTCCTGGCGATGGAGGTTCTCGACGAGCGCCTGCTCGAGGGACGCCTCGTCGTCGACGGTGCGGACCACCGCGGGGATGGTGGGCAGGCCCGCTCGCTTGGCGGCACGCCATCGGCGTTCGCCGGCGATCAGCTCGTAGCCGTCACCACTCGCTCGCACGAGGATCGGCTGGAGCACGCCGAGCTCCTTGACGCTCTCGACGAGGCCCACGAGGGTCTCTTCGTCGAACACACGCCGGGGCTGGAGCGCGTTCGGCTGCACCGAGCCGATCGGGAGCTCCCGCAGACCGCTCTCGGCGACGTCGGTTCCCTCTTCCGCTGCGGGGATCAGCGCCGTGAGCCCCCGACCGAGTCCACCCTTACGAGCCACCGCTCACCTCCCGTGCCAGCTCCCGGTACGCCACGGCGCCCCTGGAGCTCGGATCGAACGTGTTGATCGGCTTGCCGAACGACGGGGCCTCGGAGAGGCGCACGTTGCGCGGGATGACGTTCCTGCAGACCTTGGTGCCGAAGTGCGCTCGCACCTCGGTCGCCACCTGCTCGCCCAGACGTGTCCTGGCGTCGTACATCACCAGCACGATGGCCGAGATCTCGAGATCCGGGTTCAGGTTGCGCTGGATCAGGTCCACGTTGCGGGTGAGCTGGCCGAGGCCCTCGAGGGCGTAGTACTCGCACTGGATCGGGACCAGCACCTCGGTGGCGGCCGCCAGGGCGTTGACCGTCAGCAGACCCAGCGACGGGGGACAGTCGATCAACACGTAGTCGTAGTCGTCGATGACGTCGGCGAGTGCCCGCTTGAGGCGACTCTCCCTGCTCAGCGTCGACACCAGCTCGACCTCGGCACCGGCCAGGTCCAGGCTCGCCGGCGCCACGAACAGGCCCTTCACCTCGGTGGGCTCGATGCACTCATCCAGCGGGACGTCGTTGAGCAGGATGTCGTACATGGTGTACTCGAGCGTCCTGGGGTTGATCCCCAGTCCGGTCGTGGCGTTGCCCTGCGGGTCGAGATCGACCACCAGGACACGATGATCGAGCTCCGCGAGCGAAGCCCCCAGGTTGACGGTCGTCGTGGTCTTGCCGACACCGCCCTTCTGGTTCGCCACCGCCATGATGCGGGGGAGCGGTCGTACGACATCGCTCACCAGGTCGGGAGAGCGCACCGGTGGTGGAGGAGCCGGCTCCGGTGGCGCGGCGGCAACCGGCGCAGTCGTCTCGCTCAGGGGTCCGGGCTCGTCGGCGGATCCACCGTCGGATGTCGCGACCGGTGACTCGCTGCTCACCGTCGGGGATCCACCGGTCCCCGTCGCACCGGCTCCGGCATCGCTGACACCGACATCAGCGGCACCGGCATCAGTTATAGCGGCAGGAACGACCGCAGCGTCGTTGGACGTCGATTCGGCGGATGGATACGAAGTCGGCAGCTCGTCACGCACGGATGCTCCAGGCTCGCTCGCCGGGGCGACCTCCGGTGCGAACCCTCGGTTCGCGTCCGGACGGATCGGCTGGAGATCGGGGTCGTGATCCGGCTGACCGGGGGATGGGACGTCGATCATCCAGTCTCCCTGCTCGGACACAGCGTGTGCGACGAGTTGTCGCAACGCATGCCATCCTTCCGCGCCCCCGGGTCGGGGTCAAGCACCCTCGACCATGTTCCACGTGGAACATCCCGAGCACCGTCGCTCAGAACACGGGGCGCTTGCCGGGAACACCGACCCGCCGGGGAAAGCGTTTCGGGCATGGTCCATCGCTCACCAGCTCCCGAACCCTGCCACCGTGTGAGCTCCAGAGCTCGCCGCGTCGCAGACCCAGCTCGGCGAGGCCCTCGCTCGGCCAGCGGTCCGACCGATCGTCCGGGGGCTCGCTCACCAACACCCGGGATCCGGCCCCCGCGAGGAACCCGACCGCGCACTCCGCCAGGATGCCGGGCGCACCGAACGAGCGGGCCACGACGACCGGCACGCTCGAACGGAGTCCCGGCTCACGGGCGAGCTCCTCGGCTCGACCGCACCGCACCGTGACACGGTCCGACAGGTCGAGCTCCGCGACCGCCCAGTCGAGGAA
>JAFAFN010000254.1 GCA_023423475.1 Actinomycetes bacterium
GGGATGGTGGGATGCATCGAGAACGGCGGGTTCCACGCCTTGTAGCGGACCCCGCCGACGAGACGACCGCCGGGACCCGCCGGGCGGGTGGGCACGACCTCGCCGTTGCAGGTCACGACGTGGCGACCCTCGATCGCGCCGACGAGCTCGACCTGGATGCGTTCGAGCGACGCGTCGACGGACCGGGACGACCCCTGTGCGGTCATCTCCTCGCCGAGCACGTTCCAGGGCTCGAGTCCGCGTCGCAGCTCCATCGTGATCCCGCCGAGGTCGACCGATCCGATGCGCGGGAAGCGGAACTCGACGAAGGGGTCCAGCCACTCGGCGGGGAAGTCGAATCCCGCATCGGCGAGCTCGGCGCACACCTCGGCGATGTCGGCGGCCACGAAGTGGGGGAGCAGGAACTGGTCGTGCAGACGTGTGCCCCAGCGCACCAGCGACCCGCGGTACGGGGTCTCCCAGAAGCGGGCGACGAGCGCACGCAGCAGCAGCTGCTGCACGAGGCTCATGTCGGGGTGCGGCGGCATCTCGAAGCCGCGGAGCTCGAGCAGGCCGAGCCGACGGTTCGCCGGCTGGGGCGGATAGAGCTTGTCGATGCAGAACTCGGTCCGGTGGGTGTTGCCGGTCAGGTCCGCGAGCAGGTTCCGCAGGAGCCGGTCGATTGTCCAGGGGGCCGCGTGGGCGCCCGCCCCGTCGACGTCGACCGCCGCGCTGCGGAAGGACTCGAGCTGTTCGAAGGCGATCTCGAGCTCGTCGACGGTGTCGGCCCGTGCCTCGTCGACCCGCGGGGACTGCGAGGTGGGTCCGATGAACTGGCCCGAGAACAGGTACGAGAGCCCCGGGTGGTGCTGCCAGTACGTGATCAGGCTCTGGAGCAGGTCCGGGCGGCGCAGCAGCGGGCTGTCCGAGGGCGTCGCCGCGCCGAGGGTGATGTGGTTGCCGCCGCCGGTGCCGGTGTGGTGTCCGTCGAGGTCGAACTTCTCGGCGCTCAGGCGGCACTCACGTGCGATCCGGTAGAGCTCGGTGGTGGTGTCGACCGCTTCGCCCCACGACGCCACGGGCTGGATGTTGACCTCGATGACACCGGGGTCGGGTGTCACGGCGAAGTTGATCAGCCGCGGGTCGGCCGGAGGCTCGTAGCCCTCGATCCGGACCGGGACCTCGAGCTGTGCCGCGGTGGCCTCGACCGCCGCGACCAGATCGAGGTAGGCGGCCAGGTCGTCGACGGGGGGCAGGAAGACGTGCAGCACCCCGTCGCGCACCTCGGTGCACACGGCGGTGGTCACCATGCCGTGCGGTGCGATGGCGGCCACGGGACGACGGGGGTTCCCGGGGAGGGGATCCCCCTCGACGAACGGGTCGGTCGGGGCGAGCGCCTCGACGACGACCTCGTGGGCCGGGAGCCGGTCGAGCGGGAGCCGCAGACCGACCGCCGAGGAACCGGGGGCCAGGAACAGTCGACCGCGGCGGAACGTCCAGGTGCTCGAGGCCCACCCGCCGACGGCGACGGTCAGCGGCAGCACCTGTCCTGCCGGCTTGCCCAGTCCTCGCTGGAGGACCTTGGCCAGCTGCGCACGGTGCCCGACGTCGTCGAGGTCGGACCGCTCGGGATCAAGATCCGCGGGATCGACGTCGGGCGGGATCGTCGACTCCTGCCACAGGTGGTAGAGCGGATCCTCGTAGGCGGGGATGACGAGCGACGGGTCGAGCCGGAGCCGCTTGGCGAGGCGACGCGCGAACTTGCGGGCGAGCTTGGGTCGTGTCGGCGACGTCGGGTGCTCGCGGGCGATCAGGTCGTCGCGACGCCACATCGGAACGCCGTCCGCGCGCCAGTAGACGCGCTTGGCCCACCTCGGCAGCGGCTCGCCCGGGTACCACTTGCCCTGGCCGACGTGGAGCATCCCGTCCGGGGCGAAGTGGTCGCGCAGCGCGAACACGAGGTCCTCGGCAAGTCGTCGCTTCACCGGTCCGTCCGCGTCGAAGGTCCACTCACCGCCCTCGCGGTCGTCGATCGAGACGAACGTGGGCTCGCCGCCGACGGTGAGGCGGACGTCGGCCGCCACGAGCGCCGCGTCGACCTCGTGGCCGAGCGAGATCACGGCTCGGCGCTGGTCCTCGGTGTAGGGCTTGGTGGAGCGCGGCGACTCCTCGATGCGGGTGACGGTGTTCGAGAACTCGAAGTCGACCTCGCAGGGGTCGGTCGCCCCGGTGATCGGCGCGGCGGCGCGCGGATGGGGCGTCGCGGCGAGCGGGATGTGGCCCTCGCCGGCGAACAGACCGGAGGTCGCGTCGAGCCCGATCCAGCCCGCGCCGGGAAGGTAGACCTCGGCCCAGGCGTGCAGGTCGGTGAAGTCCGCGGTCGGACCGGTCGGACCCTCGATCGGCTCCTCGTCCGCGACGAGCTGCACGAGGTAGCCCGAGACGAACCTGGCCGCGTAGCCGAGGTGGCGGAAGATCTGCACGAGCAGCCAGGCGCTGTCGCGGCACGAGCCGGAGCGTCGCTCGAGGGTCACCTCGGCGCTCTGCACCCCCGGCTCCATGCGGATCTCGTAGTCGATCATCGCGGCGACGGTCTGGTTGACCGAGACCAGGAAGTCGTTCGTGCTGCGCGGCGCCAGGTCGATCGACGCGACCAGCTTGCGGAGGCGCTTCCCTTTCTCGGTGACCTCGAGGTACGGGCCGAGGTCCGAGCGCAGCGCGTCGTCGTAGCCGAAGGGCACCTCCTCGGCCTCGGGCTCGAGGAAGTAGTCGAACGGGTTGATCGGCGTGAGATCCGCGATCAGCTCGACGTCGACGAGCAGCCGGTGGATCGGCTCGGGGAACACGATCCGCGCGGCGTAGTTGCCGAACGGGTCCTGCTGCCAGTTCACGAAGTGGTCGGCCGGCTCGATGGTCTGGGTGTAGGCCAGGATCGGCGTGCGCGTGTAGGGCGCCGGCCGGAGCCGGACGACGTGTGGGGTGGCCCGGACCCAACGATCGAAGTGGTACGAGGTGCGGTGCGAGATCGAGACCTTGACGGTCATCGTCTCAGCCCGTCGGCGCGGCGAGGTCCGCCACGTGGTCCATCTGGCGCAGGTTCGCCGCCGCCAGGTGCTCGACG
>JAFAFN010000341.1 GCA_023423475.1 Actinomycetes bacterium
CCGCGACGCGGCTCGTGTTGCGGGGTGACCTCGACCTCGAAGGTGCCGACGTTCTCTGCGCCGCGGCGGAGCAGCCCGAAGGCGGGCAGATCGAGATCGACCTCACCGGCATCGAGTTCATCGACTCGAGCGGCATCCGGGTGCTCATCGCCCTGCGGAACGAGCGCGGCGCGCGCATCGTCGGCAGCTCTCCTGCGGTCCTCCGGACCTTCGAGCTGGCGTCGGTCGACTTCCTCCTGACCGATCCGGTGCTTCCCACCGCCTGACCGACGGATCGAGGTGGGCTCACCGGGGTTGGCGGCGGAACCGCTGGGGTAGAGCGTGGTGGTATCGGCCACCCTCCGGGGACCACACCCCGATGACGAGCGAGGAATCCATGCAGCACGAGCCCCCTGCCCCCGTGCTCCAGGCGGTGGTCGCGACCGTGAAGGAGCGGTTCCGCTCCGACCACATGTCGATCAACGCCGCCGGCGTCGCCTTCTTCGGGTTCTTGGCACTCGTGCCGACGTTCGCGGCGGTCGTCTCGGTCTACGGCTTGGTTGCCGACCCGGATGACGTCCGCACCCGGATGCAGGAGCTCCTGTCGTCCGCGCCGCCCGAGATGACCCAGTTGCTGACCGATCAGCTCACGAGGCTGACCGAGAGCTCGAGCGCGTCGCTCGGCCTCGGGCTGGTGATCAGCGTGGCGATCGCGCTGTGGTCGGCGTCGAGCGGCGTCGCTCATCTGCTCGAGGGCATCGGGATCGCGTACGACCGCCACGACGACGGCAGTCCGGTGGCGCTGCGACTCAACGCGCTGCTCGTCACGCTCGCGGTCGTGGTCGTTGCGGCCATCGCCGTCGGCGTGCTCGGGTTCGTGGGATCGCTCGACCCGCCGAGCCCGGCGCTGCGCTGGGGGCTCCGAGCGCTGAGCCTCGTCGGAGTCGCCGCGCTCTTCGTCCTGGTGATCTCGGTCCTCTACCGCAACGGAGGCGGCAAGGCAGCACGCCGGTCACGACCGATCTCACCCGGTGCCGTCGTCGCGCTCGTGTGCTGGGTCACGCTGACCGCGGCGTTCGGCATCTACGTGTCGAACTTCGGTTCCTACGACCAGACCTATGGCTCGCTCGCGTCGATCGTGATCTTGCTGCTGTGGCTGTACCTCTCGGCGACGGTGGTCCTGCTCGGTGCGCTGATCGACGCCGCACTCCGGCCCGGCGTCCCCGCTCCGGATCGTCCGGGGCCGCCGCGCCCTGCCATCGTCGAGGGCTGAGGCGGGCGGAAGGGCGAGAGATCCGGACCGGCGGCGCCGATCAGACGAGTGCCGATGCGGCGAGCGTCGGCACGTCGTCCTCGTCGAGCCTGGACAGGTCGACGGCGAAGCCTGCGGGCGCTCGACCACGCAGGCGTGAGCTCGTGGTGACCACGATCTTCGGGTCCTGCACGATCCTCCGGTCGAGCGCGCCGACAGCCGACCAGAGTGCGTGGTCCTCGCCGGTCGCCAGTCGGGGCCAGTTCCCGACCTCGAGCAGCGTGTCGCCACGAATTCCGAAGTTGGTGCCGTGCACGTGGTGGTGGTGATCCGCTCCGACCGCACGTCCGTAGCTCTCCTGGAACCGACGTCGCAGCGCCGGACCGGCCCCGAGGTCGAGGTCGACGATCCCCGTGACGCACTCGACCCCCTGCGCCGCATGGGCGAGGTGGTGCTGCACCCAGTCAGCGGGAGCCTCGCTGTCGCCGTCGATGCCGAGCAGCCACGTCCAGCGCGGTGGTTCGCCGAGGCGGTGCAGCACGGCCGTGCTGCCCTCGGCCCTTGCAGCCCCGACGTTGCTGTGTGCCACCTCGAGCACGAGTCCGTCAGAGCCGAGCTCTCGACGAGCGACGGCGACACTGCGATCGGTACACGAGTCCGCCACGACCACGATGGAAGCCTCGACGGCGTTCGACCGCGAGATCGAACGACGCACCGATCGGATGGTGCGGGCGATCCTGGCCGCTTCGTCTCGGACGGGGATGACGACGCCCACTGCGAAGAGCGGATCGCCAACGGATGGGTGCCCGCCGGAGCGGGTCGGGTTCGGGGTCAACGAGGTGGTTCCTCTCGTGGTTCGGGTTCCTCACGACCGAGCGCCTCGAGCTCCTGGGCGGAGTGGACCTGGCGGACGTAGAGCGACAGCTCCTGGACGCGGCGAGCGGTGTCGGGGTCGAACGCGAGCGCCCGCGGCCCCGCGCGCCGGCCGAACAGCTCGACCACCCGCAGCGACTGCCGCTCGACCAGGTGACGCAGCACCATGGCGCGCCGGCGGGCCGCCACGACGTCGCGGGGCGAGCGGTCCGCCTCGTGTGCCGCTGCGTCGACCTGGACCCCCATCGACCAGCGTGTGGCTCGTAGCTCGCCGAGCTCCGCGCACTGGTGCGGGTCGCCCGGTCCGAGTCGCTCCGCCGCAGCGACGAGTCCGTCGGCACCGCCCGCCCACACCGCGACCGGTCCGAGCGCGCCGATCCAGAAGCCGGGCCGCTCCAAGTAGAAGCCTGCGGGACCCACCAGGTCATTCGCACGTACCGGATGGGCGCGGAAATCGACCGCCCACGTCGTGGTGGCTGCGAAGGCGTTCGCGGTCCAGACCGACGGATCGACGGCGACGGTCCCCCTCCGACGGCCCTCGAAGAGGTCGACCTCCACCAACCGCCAGCAGCCGCCGCCGTCGCTGGTGGTGACCAGGGCCCGATCACAGATCCCCGCGCCGCTGCAGAAG
>JAFAFN010000373.1 GCA_023423475.1 Actinomycetes bacterium
GGTCATTCGACAGCGTGTTGCCGAGTTTAATCCGGCTCACGTCTTGGCCTTTGATCAGCATGTCGGCTTTACAGATTGCGTAGGATTCTGGATTGAGTTCCTGACCAAACGCACGCATCACCGCATTCGGGTTCAGCTCATGCAGATATTCCATGCCTGAAGACAGGAAGCCGCCTGTCCCCGCAGTCGGGTCATAAATGGTACGGATAATGCCGTCTTTGGTCAGCACGTCATCATCTTCCATAAACACCAGTGCCGTGGTCAGACGCACGATGTCACGCGGGGTAAAGTGTTCCCCTGCGGTTTCATTCGAGCCTTCGGCAAAACGACGGATCAGTTCTTCAAACACCAAACCCATGTCATGGTTGGATACGCTCTTTGGACTCAGATCCGTGGTAGCAAACTTTTGCACGACTTTATACAAAAGGTTGGCATCATCGAGGAGGCCCACAAATTCGATGAAGTTAAAGTATTCAAAAATCTCACGGGCATCTTTAGAGAAACTTTGCACATAAGTACTTAAGTTGGCCTTGATATCACTCTGCCCCATTTTGCTGAGATCCATTGGGGAGGTGTTAAAGAAGGCTAGACCGTTGGTGGCACGCAGCAATAACTTTTCTTGAGCTTCTTCTGGCAGATTCAGCTTGGAGACTTTTTCATGTTCCACCAGTACCGCTGCCTTGCTTTCTTCTAGTACACACTCCAGACGACGCAACAACGTAAATGGCAGAATGATGCGGCCATATTGCGATTGTTTGAAGTCACCACGCAGCAGGTCAGCAACCGACCAGATGAAAGAAGCGATTTGTGAAAAGTTATTGTTGGTCATAGTGGTGAATCAATTCCTGAATTCTTATCTGTGATCAGTATCTGGCGACACTTCGGTTGCTAGAGATAATACTGATAATTTTTTAACTGTTAGATAATATTATATTATTTAAAAGCAGATTGTTGATTATTCATTTATTGCATGACAGTTAAGCGACAAATTTTGTCGTCTGGTTTCAGATTTTTCTCATAGAAGGTTCATCCACCATAACGCTACAACCCTGCTTTTGAAAGCCGTGCCTATTTATAAGCCCATCTGCTAAACTAGGCTTACATTACCTTTGTTCAAGGAAATTCCGAAATGCTAAACACTCTCGAACAGAAAAAAAAATATATCCAAGCTACGCGCTTGCAGAATTATCAAGCCAGTTTAAAGCTGGAAGGCATTAACCCGTCCTCAACCGCACCAGCATTAAGTAAAGCTCAGATTCTACAGAAATATAAGAAATTCTCACAGACCTCGGAATCGTGATCAGGCTTCCTTATGGATAAATATGGTGAAATGGGTGACAGCATTTACTGTTACCCCGACTCGGACGTCCTCAAAAACAAACTGAACATTCAGGATGCTAAAATTCTGCAACAGGCAGAACTGGAGTTGACTGAGTATGCCAGCACACGCATTGAGTATGCGGAGCCACCTTACGATCTCAAATACCTGCAATCCATTCACTTTCAGCTCTTTTCAGACCTGTATGCCTGGGCAGGTGAACTAAGACAAGTGGATATTGCCAAAGGCGATACCCGCTTTTGTACCTTCCCGCGTATTGAAATTGAAGCCAATAAGCTCTTCAAGCAACTTGAGCAGCAGCACTATTTTCAAGGTTTAGCCAAACCAGTACTTATCCAAAAAATCGCCGATTTTTATTGTGAAGTCAACGTGATTCACCCATTTCGTGAAGGCAATGGACGCACTCAGCGTATTTTCTTTGAGCATTTACTCGCCCACTGCGGCTATGGCGTACAATGGGATAAAATTGACAATAAAGAAGTTTGGATTCAGGCCAATATTGATGGATTCAACTGCCGGCTAGATGGACTGATCGCTATTTTTGAAGCCTGCATTATCACTCCTGAATAACAAAAAAATTAAGGGAGCCGAAGCTCCCATCCATTACCGGCTTTCCAACTTGGCTTCAATCCATTGATGGATCTCATAAGCTGACCAGCCGATACGATTTTGAGTAATTTTAACTTTCTTTGGAAAGGTTGGATCATAGTAAGGTGAGTCCTCATCCATCATCTCGTAGATGGTAGAACGTCCCACACCGACAAATTCTATGACCTGCTTAATGCTGATGAGTTGATTCATTTGAAATGTTTGACCGATAAACGCATTCATGAGGCTAGCTCCTAATCATTGATGCGAGCGGCTATTCGCTCAAATAATAGAGCTGGTCTGTAAAATTTAACGTTAGCTATCTTCTCTCCTCTCGCTTAATTCACAGCTCTTACACTTTGCTGTAATCCCTGCTGAATATCCTGTACAAACTCTTTAGGCGAAGCTTGTTGCTCCACCGCCCGGTTCTGTTCGTATTCAGGATAGTATTCTTCCAGCACATCTAGCCCTTCCTCTATATCCGTTTCAAACCTTGCATTGGCAAAACCTCGTCTAGCGATATGATCTACAGCCTCTTGATAGAATCCGGCCTGCTTGCTCTGTTCATCAATTTGCTTGGCTTGAGTAATGGCATCATTGAGACTAATCCCATCCC